>JAIPHS010000071.1 GCA_021735105.1 Candidatus Omnitrophota bacterium | reverse complement strand
AATGTATACAGATTTATAATTATTAATATGAACAAATTAACAGAAACAGCACAAGTATATTTCTCATATGTTTTGGAATATCAATGGAACAACCTAAACTCTTTTTCTAAAAAAAGTATGCAGAAAATATTAGATGCAGAGTTTGAAAAATTAGAGTTAGAAAATGTAACTATTTTCTCTGACTATAAAAAATATCCAAAACAAAGAGTAGAAGGTGCTATTTGCACATATAATAAAAAAACATATATTTTATTTATGGCTACTAATAGCACATTAGACTGGATCACTAATTTTATATTTTTTAAAAAGAAAGTTCCATATAACAATGTAAACCCAAAAATAAAAGTGCATAGCGGATACCATAATAGATATCAGTTAAATTCTATTAGAACAAAGATATTATTAGAAATTACTAAATATCATTATAAAAATATTATAGTATCTGGATACTCTATGGGTGGTGGGTTAGCTCCTATTTGTGCTGTTGATATTGGATACAATTTTCCTAAAAAAAATGTATCTTGTTTTGCATTAGCCGGCCCTCGTGTAGGGAATAAGGCTTTTGTTAATTCAATAGATAAATATGTAGATGCTCATCATTATGGATATGGAAACGACCCAGTAATAAAAGTTGCACCTAAGTTATTTGGTTTCCGTCATTTAAATAATAAGCTTCATTATGGTGAAAAACAAAAATGGTGGAAATTTAAAACGAAACATCATCTACCAGATAACTTATTTTCTTCAATTAATTAACTTTTTTAAATGTAGTAGATAGTGAATGAACTCTATCTTTTATAAAAAATTTACTGCTATAGAGTAAAGTATTTTCTAAGTCTATTAACTGGTCGCAATTCTTACAAATCAACCCTTCTTTATTATAAGTTTTATGTTTCTCTTCTATTTCCTTAAAAGATTTAGAGGAGAAAATTTCCTCTAAAGTTTGTGTATAGAAATCCCCTAAAAGCAATTCTCCATTAAAGTCAAAGCAACACATATTTATAGTTCCATTAACTTGTATTTGTATTGGTCCTTTTTCTGGTCTTCCACAAGTTTTTTTTGTTGCTTCTCCGCTTCTATAATTACCCCAATTAACCCAGTTATGCGGTTTCCATATCTCTAGCAAATATACTTTATCTTCAAATATTCTTTTTAGTCCTTCTATTTCTTCTTTAAAGTTTTCGGTTAGGTCAGAAGTAATAGCTACTTTATTTTTAGTATTATATATATTATTTAAAACTAAATCAAAGTTGTTTGTGCCAGTTATTTCTTTGAATTTATCCTTATTAGGTGTATGAAAACTTACTTTCAACAAATCAACTTCTATATTTTTTTTATCTAATAAGCTTGCATTTGTTAGCAATATTACTTTATACCCTAATTTTTTAGCGTATTCTATTTTTTCCTCTATTGTTGGATCTAGTAAAGGCTCTCCTAATCCTGATAAAGTGCAAGTATCTATATAAGGAGCTTCTTTTTTTATTTTATTTAAAATAAATTTAAACCCTTCAAGGCTCATTATTTCTTTTTTTCTTTTTAGTTCTGTGTTATGAGGACAAAATTTACATGAAAAATTACATAATGTGCTCGTTTCTATTCTTACTTCGTTTGTCATATTTAATTCCTTTAAATAAAAGCTATATTATTCTTTACTCTTTTGTTATTTAAAATATAATTAGCATGTAGAGCTGCCCCTAATGCTAATCCACTATCGTTACAAGCTGGTGGAATATAAATTTCTTTATATAATTTACTATCTTCAATATATTTGTTTATATAACCGTTTAAAGCAACTCCGCCAGATAGGCATAAAAAATCAGAAGTTTTTCTTTCTTTTAAGATTTTTAATGTTTCCTCTTCACTCACTCTTTGCAAATTATAAGCTATGTCTTTTAACTCAAACCTATTTAAAATTTTTTCAAAAAATTTACTTATTTTTTTTTCTTCAAAAGGGAACATTCTTCTTTTTAATAAATTATAAATCTCAGCGTTTTCTTTTCCATATGCCGAAAGCCCCATAAGCTTTCCTTCTTGTAATTTTCCAAAAGACATCACGGCTAACTTTCCCCACACAACACCTATTTTAAAATGACTTAAATCTTCTAAAACCCCATCTCTATTAAAAAAAACTGAACTAAAATTTAAACCGCTTCCATCATATACTAGTATATCACTTCTTTTAAAAGGAGAAGTAAATAAAGCATATGATGCATGTGCCTGGTGGTGATCTATGTAATAAAGGTTTTTTTCGGTTACATGAAACCATAAGTCTTTTATCTTATCTTTAGTTGCAATATTATATAAATCAAATTTTTTATCCTGTAACACTTGGCCTAAAAAACTGTATGCTATAATATCAGGTTTATATTCCTTCGAAATACTTTTTGCTATTTTATAAACATCCTCATTATTTCCATTATATAATGCGTGTTTTATTCTTGTTATTCTTTCTAGTTCAATATTAAAAATTATTTTTTCGTCTTCTATTAAACAAACAGACTGGTCATGGTTGGTAAAACCTATTCCTAATATTTTCATTTTCTAAAAACCTCATCATTTACCACTAAAATATCTATTTTAGAATTATGGAAAGCAGAAAGCGCTTCTTTTTTTGTATTAATAATTGGTTCTTGGATGTTAAAAGAAGTATTTAAAAGCATTGGCACGCCAGTTAATATATAAAATGTATGTATTAAATCATAAAATTTAGGATTAAAATTTCTTTTTATTGTTTGAGCTCTAGCTGTATTATCTACATGACATACCCCAGGAACTAGCTCTCCTTTGTCTTTTTTAAACTTAAATATTTTTAACATATAAGGAGAGTAAGTTGAGTTTTCGAACCATTCATCCATATATTCATATAAGACAGAAGGAGCATATGGTCTAAACCTCTCTCTTTTTTTTATCTCTTTATTTAAATAATCTTTTATATTAGAAACTCTTGGATCTGCAAGAATTGATCTATTACCTAAAGCTCTTGGTCCAGATTCAGGTTTTCCTTGAAACCAAGCTATTACTTTTCCTTTAGTAAGCTCCGCTGCTATCTTATCTATCATTAAGAAAACCTGCTTTATAATTTATTTTATGCCTATCATCTTTCATATATGGTTTATACTGTTCAAATACTTCTTTTCTGCTTTTTCCATCTGTTTCAAAATCCCAGTTATAAGTATGAATTTCTGGCATAGTATACATATAATCTTTTAGAGTATACTTTCTTTTTAATTTAATTCCAAATTCATCTAGGTGTTTGAACATATATATTTTTTCATTTAACAAAAAGAAAGAGGTATTAAAAAAACGTGAATTGATTTTTTTTAAGTTATTAAAATGATTATTTATATTATTTTCATTTGCACCTGGAAGACCGTAAAGAAGATATACGTTGGTTTTTATATTATTTTTAGAGACATATTCATCAAACTTTAAAATATCCCTCACGGTTATTCCTTTGTCATATTTTCTT
Organism: Candidatus Omnitrophota bacterium; assembly: GCA_021735105.1. Classification (GTDB taxonomy): domain Bacteria; phylum Omnitrophota; class Gorgyraeia; order Duberdicusellales; family 4484-171; genus PXAH01. Next base: position 6,615 of record JAIPHS010000071.1, on the reverse strand, counting down.
AATATTTTGTCATCTAAAAATTCATACCCTACGCTTAAATCGCTTATTAAATTATTAAATTTAGGGAGATATTTATGTAGCTTATTGTAGTTAGATTTTACATGAACTCCAAATATTTTAAAATTTATATCAGTCATTTTATTTTCTAATAATAAATCTAATAATTTATAAAACTTATTAAATATTAAAAAGTTGTCATAAAAATAAAATTTTCTTACTCCTATGTTATAATTATAAACTATCTTTTCAAAAACATCTTTCACTTCGTTAACATGAGATTTTGGTATAGTAGAATGATGGCAAAACTTGCATCTATTCCAAACACATCTAGAGTTATCAAATGAAATTTCTACTCTTTTAAAATTCTTTATAAAGCTAGGTAAAATATTATATGGCTCTATTTTCTCTTTCTCTAAATAAAGACCTGGCTGGAGATTATTATCTAGAATTTTAGATAATAATTTCTCTCCTTTTCCTAATATTATATAATTTATTTCAGGAAAAAGTTTTTTCAGTTCTTCGAAATCTAAACCATAAAGACCAAATCCACCTATAATTATATTAAATTTAATTTCATGAAAATACTCCTTTGCTTTTTTTATGTTGTTAATGAGAGTATTAATGTCTTTATAATAATAAACTCCAAATAAGTAATATGATTTCTCCGAGTTCTCTACTTGAGTTATATCCTCTACTTCTTCTGCTGAAAATCTTTTTCCCTTATAATAAACATATGATAGAAGTTTCATTATTGAGGTATTTTTTTCAAAAAAAAGGTTCATACGCATCTTCCCCATTAACCATAGTTGTATAGTATTGAAAAGTATCGTTTATTGTGCTATATATTTTTCTATTGCTCCAAGACCCTATACCTAAAGTAGAAATATCTTCTTTTCCTTTATGTATTTTAGTATTATATATGTAACCTAACACTTCTGCGTGGCTTGTTTCATTTAAAACTAGTTGTATCCCATTTTTTTGCTTGCACCATCTTTCCATGTCTTTTACTTTTTTCTGTAATTTATATCTTTCAGTTATTTCTAAAAACCTATATACTTCATTAAGAAATAATTTCAAAATTCCATTATTCCATTTAAGAGCATAATCATATGCCAATACTATTTCATCCACCTCTAGTTCTTCTAAAAACTTTAAGTCTTCAACGAAGCCCTTGCTACCATACAAAAATAAAATATCTACACATACTTTCATACCTAAATCTTTTATATATTTTACTAGATTTTTTATTTTATCTTTATCTACGAAATCTCTATTATAAGCCTTTAAAACATTTTTGTCAAATGTTTGAATACCTATAGATATAGTATTAAACTTAAAAATCTTAAATAACTCTATCTGCTTATATGTCAGCAAAGAAGGATTTACTTCAATTACTTTGTGATTGTTTATTTTATGAAATCCTAATAAAGAAAAAATATTCATCATATCTTCTTCTTTCATAATATTAGGTGTTCCACCACCTAACCAATATTTTTGATTTACAAAAGTGTTAATTATATTTGAATATTTAATTATTGTATTCGGCAGGTATTCTTTATAATAAAAGTTATAGTCTTTTTCTTTATAGAGGGTTCCTGAATAAGCACAAAATGTGCACAATCTACTGCAAAAAGGATTATGCACATATATTTGTAACTTATCAGTATTTTTTTTATTCTTGAGCCATTTCTCTTCTATACTATAAAACTGCATTCTCTTCTAAATAAGCAAGCTGTCTGGGATTGTCTAAGCCAAAATATTTATGTACTATTTTAAATAATTTAATTTTATACCCATTCTCTAGAAACATATTTTGTTCTAAACTATTTATACTGGCAATGGGAGAAGTTTCCCACAAATTATTTTCTAGCACAGCGTTAGAAAATAAAAACACTCCAATATGTTTTTTAAAAAAGCTCATATCTTCATAGAAAGAACCATTTTTATTCATAGGTATTCTTTGTCTTGAAAAAAACATGGCATAATCTTTTTTATCAGCAACTATTTTACAAGAATTACTGTCTTTCCAATGATCTTTTGAATAGAAATCTGAATATAAAGTATATATATCATCCTGATAATCAACCTCAGAAAGAAACCTATTTACCTCTTCTGGGTCTAATAGAAACTCATCTGCTGGAATAGACATATAATGATCGTAATCAGGATAAAGTCTTTTTACATATTTTATTCTTTCTGAGCCGCAAGAAACTTCTTCTTTAATATAAATAAATTCTATATCATCATCTATAAAAGGAATTAATTCCTTAGAATCTGTTGCTATTACTAACTTATCTACATTAAATTTTCTTGCATTTCTCATAATTATATTAATTATTCTTTCCCCTCTAAAAGGGTGTAATAGTTTTCTATTAAATCTTTCACTTTCTAACCTAGCTGGTATCATTCCTAATGTCATTTTAAAAACCTCCATAAATTATATGTCTTACTTATCAATTCTTTTATTTCACTTAAAGGCAACATTGTTTTATTATCGCATAAAGCTTTGTCACAATTTGGGTGGGTTTCTATAAACAACCCACTTGCACCAGATGCAATTCCAGATAATCCTAAAGTTAGAACATCGTTTTTAAATTTCTGGTTCTTTGTAGGATGTGTTATATCCCAAACAATATTATTACAATGTCTTTTCATTATAGGAGTATGTCTTGGATCTATAAAATATTTGTCGTATCCCAATAAAGTTCCTCTATCTGTTATTATAATATTATCTTTTCTTCTATTATGCTTTTCTATTGTTTCACAAATAAAACTGATTTCATCTGGTGGTATAAACTGAGGCTTTTTAATATGAATTTTTCTATCTTCAGCGAACATAGAAACTTTTTCAAGAAGACTTCTTTGCTTAGCAAGAAAAGCTGGTATTTGTATCATATCAATAAAATCTAATTTATCTACTTGCTCAGTATTATGCACATCTGTGCAAACCTTAACGTTATATTCTTTTTTTATTTTTGCTAAAAGCTCAAGAGCTTTATCCTCTTCCAGCCCTGAAAAACTTTTAATTGAAGTTCTATTATCTTTTTTAAAAGAAGATTTAAAGTAGAAATCTATTTCTTTATCTTGAACTTCTTCTAACAAAACCTCTACAGTTTCTTTTAATGTTTCATAGTTTTCTATTACACAGTTTCCAGCTATTAAAATCATAGTTTTACTCCTGTTTCTAGGCTTTCTAAATCATAAAAACCAAGGCAAGGGCCATCACATAAATTCTTCTTAAAATATTCACAGCTTTTGCAAGCAACTGGTTTTTCTATTTGTTCCTCTAGTATCTTATATCGTAATCTAAGGTCTTCTTGTATTGGCTTAGATTTTAAATAATTATCAAAATTTATTTTAATCTTTTCCTTTAATGGATAACAATAGCTTATAGTTTTATCTGGAAATAAATCACAAGGAGCTGCGTTACATTTAAATCTAAACTCTTGAGAGAATTTTCTTATATATTTATACTCTTCTTTATTATTAAACATGCAGGGAAACAAAATACAATCAATAGAAGGCTTAATCCCCATATCTACTATTTTATACACTAAGCTAACTATCGTTTTTCCTAACTCTTTATTGTTTATTATATAAAAATTATTTTTTTCTTCTTTACTGCCAGGAAAAGCAATCGACAACCTAAATCTTTCTATCTTTAAGATATTCTTTTTTAAAAAATCAATATAGTTTAAATAATATTTTAAGCTCTGATCATATAACGTAATCCCTATTGACATATATTCTTCTTTATCTTTTGCATAAAGAAACTTAAAAATAGTATTGTAATTTTTACTCCATTTTTCCATTCTGTTTTTTTTATCTAAATCAGTGGCGTTAACAAGAAAGTGAATTTCTATATGTTCTAGGGCTTCGAGTATTATATTTAATGTTTCATCATCAAAAAGAAAATTACTTATTAATGTAACTCTTCTTTTTTTTCTTATTAGTATTTCTATAATTTCCTTAAACTGCGGATGCTGAGTGGGCTCGCCACCTAATAATTTTATTTGTGAGTTAGTCTTATCTACCATTTCTTCAAAAGACTTCAATGACATAAAATTATTAGGATCATCCTTTCTGTTCTGATGTGCAAAACAATAAGGACAGCCTTTATTACAACTGGTTGTCAAAATAAAATTCATTAATACCTCTTCTTATTTATTGCTGAAATTGTTAGAGCCATAGTAGTTTTTTCTTCTTCTAAATTATTTAGATTATAATATATATATACATCTTTATTATATTTAACTAAATACTCTTTGGTATAATCTATATCTAATATCACCCCATCTTTTTTTATAAAGGGCTGATTAACATTTTTTATTGGTATTATATGGCTACCATAATAAGTATTACCAAAACCAAAATTATATATATTGTCTTCTTTTTCAAGAGAAACCAAATTAATTCTTAAATACATAGGATCTGAACTGCCTAAACCAAAATTAGAAGCTAATAAACTTCTATAATCTTGATTTTCATATATTTGCCTTATACAATCTTTATGTTCTGGTAAAACATAATCTTCTGAATAAATAATAAAATTGTCTTTGTCGGTGTAGACGCTGATATCAATATTCCCAATGAAATTTTTAAACTCATCGGTAAATATATCTATCTTTTGTATATCCATAAAACCTTTTACACTGCTCGGAATGTTTTTAAATATCTCCATTCTATTTTTTCCTTATAGCAATTTGAGGATTGAAATTTTCAGTTTTAAAGTTTTTATCTCTCTCAACATAATAGCCTTTAAATTTCTTAGTAATATTATCTATCCATTCATCTTCAATATTTAAGTGTAAATTAAGATACCAAATACCATCTTGGTTTTTCTTTGTTTCATAAAGTTTATTGAAAAGTCTTATTTCATTTTTTACTAAATAGTAATAAAGTGGAATAAATATTTCACAAACTAAATCCTTTCTCAAACCAAACTTTCCATATTTAGAATAATAAAAAGCAGGGCAACCATGGTCACAAATTCCGTCAGCTGGGCATAAATCACATTCATTTTCTTTTAAGATTTTGTGCTTAACTTTTACTGTATCAAAATATCTGGAAATCTGTTTCAGTTCTAAAAATTCTTCATCTTCTATATTCTGTATATATGTTTCTTTAAAGTCTTCCGAATATCTTCCACAATAATGAACTGAACCATCTGGGTTTATTTCTATAATATTCGAACCCCCTCCACAAATTTTTAATCCGCAATTACTTCTCATATATTCTATATTATTTTTTTTAGTAATAATGTTTGAAAAATACCTTTCTAATATGTTAGACAAATTACTTTCCTCTAGTTGCTTTGTGTTTTCTTTCTCTAAGAACCTATCTAACACAACTTTCCACGCTTTTTCAAAAAATTCTTTGCCTGTTACTTCACTTCCACCAACTCCTAAAACATCTTCTGCATAATTAATCTTTAAAGGTCCAGTATCGTATTTTTTAAAAATATAGTCAAGACTTTCTGCTATGTTATTTATATTAGCTTTATTTACTACCATCAAAAAACCAAAATTTATATTAAAATCAGTTAGTTCTCTAAAATGTGTATCAAATTTTTCAGTATTAATATCTGTTCTTGAAGAATTACTTTCCTTTATTCCATCAAAAGAAACCCCAACGGTCACATCATAATCATGTAGCACAGATAATATTTCTGTGCTAAGAAGTGTTAAATTAGTTTGCATAGAGAACCTATGTTTCACCCCACTTTCTTCGAACTTTCTTGAGGCGTAACCTAAAAATAATCTTAGTTTTTTATGCCCTGCAAGTAATGGCTCGCCTCCATGTAAGACTAAAGTAAAAATCTTCGGAGGGTATGTAGCTTTTTTTCTATCTTTTATAATTCTTTGAATTATTCTTTTAAAGGTATAGAATTCCATCATTTCACCTTTAAAATTATCTTTGTTCTTTATGTAACAATATTTACAGCGCAAGTTGCAGTCTCTTGTTAATTTTAATATAAGCATATTTGTATGGCCAAACATTATTTCTCCACCTTGTTTTTTGCTTTAAGCACTTGCTCATTTAACACTTCAGCAAATTCACTAAAACAATCACTGCATAAAACTTCTTTTGAAGATAAACTCATATTAGGAACTTCTTCCCAAGTATCATCATTTCTTAGTCTTGAAGTTTTAATGTTTAGCGTAACTCCTACCTGAAATTCATCCATTTCTTTACCACAAAAAGTGCATTTCATTTTATTCCCCCTATTTAATTTGTAACTGTATTAGTATGTTCCGTATATGGGCCTACAGAATAATTTAACACATTACTATAAGCTACACTTGTCTCTGCCAAATCATCTGTTTTTGTTTTCATAGTTTCCCACTCTGTCTTTTTAACCATATTCCCATCAGACTTAGTTGAAAGACCTGTCGAAGAAGACAGCAACGCTTGATATAATCCTTCAATAGTCTGTCTCATTCCTTCATAGTGTTCGTTTTCTACTGTTTCATGTGTAGCTGAATTACTATCATCAAACTCATCGTCCTGAGAAGCTCCAGAGGTAGACGATACATCTGTATCATCTACTGATTGCTGACCTTTATTCTGAGATAAATATCTTATGTTATCTCTTATCTCTTTCAGAGCATCCAT
>JAIPHS010000003.1 GCA_021735105.1 Candidatus Omnitrophota bacterium | reverse complement strand
AACGGTTTAATGCCAATTACTGAAATATATTTTTTTCCAGATTTAAAATTTTTAAACTCTTCTTTTTTAACTGGAACTTTTAGAGAAAAAACCTTACTATTTCTTTCTACCTTTAAGTGGACAGGGTCCTTCGAATCCTGTATTTCTTTAGCTAAGCCTTGCCAACTTACTACATCTTTATTATTTACCGCTAATATTTTATCACCCTTTTTAAGCCCTGCTTGTTGAGCCGGGTAATTTTCGATAACTTCTCCAATTATTGGCCCGTAGGCGTTAATCCCAATATAAGAAACTTTAACTTCTCTACCCAATTCATTAGTAATCTTTTTTTCTGCTACAGGAACATCTAAATTTATCTTGTCACCATTTCTCTCTAGGCTTAAATTTACTGGCTCTTTAGTCTGATAAATTTTATCTTGAAGTTGCGGCCAAGACTCAACCTTTTTGTTTCCAAGAGAAATTATTTTATCCCCTCGTTGAATTCCAGCTTGTTGAGCTGGAGACCCTTTTTCTACAGATCCGACGACACTATCTTCAACAGAATATCCGATAGTTGCAACAGTTGCCAGCATAAAAAAAGCTAAAATGTAGTTAAATAATGGACCGGCAAAAACAATCATCGACCGTATTCCGGGAGATTTAGAAAAAAATTCATCACGATAGCCTCGAGATTCAGAACGGCTGTCACCAGCCATCTTTATAAACCCACCTAAAGGGAATGCGCAAATTAATAAATTTGTTTGTTTAATTTTTTTCTTAAACACGATCGGCCCAAAACCAATTGAAAAATGTGTCACTTTTACCCCAGACAACCTTGCCGCAATAAAATGGCCGAACTCATGCACAATGATTAAAATACTAAAAACAACAACTATAATGAAAAAATTGAAAATAAATGATATCATTTCTCTCCTAATATTTCTTTTGTTTTATTCCTAGCCCAATTATCCCATTTATATATATCACCAATTGATTTTATTTTTTTAGATGGGTAATTTTCAAATATTTTTTTAATAGTTTCTTCAATTTGAGTAAATTTAATTTTTCCATTTAAAAATAAATCAACAACTACTTCATCGCAAGCATTCAAAACAACTAAAGAATTATCATCACGTTTGCCAGCCTCTAAAATTATTTTTAATAAAGGAAATTTTTTATAAGGTATAGGACTATACGAAAAGCTATATTTATTTTTTTCCTTATCTAAATCTATTTTTGGCAATTTCATCCTTTTTGGATAAAAAAGCGCATAAGATATAGGTTTTTTCATATCTGGAGCATAGATGCAGCTAAAACAACTCTGATCGGATAACTGAATCATCGCATGCATCAAAGATTGTCGATGCAGGAGTATCTCAATATTTTTGTAATCAATATTAAAAAAATTATGAGCTTCTACTGCTTCAAACCCTTTGTTTACTAAAGTAGCGCTATCGACAGTAATTCTTTTTCCCATATCCCAAGTTGGATGCTTTAAGACACGCTTAGCAGTAACTTTTTTCAAAGATTTTTTATCATAATTTAGAAGCGCACCGCCTGAAGCTGTAATATAAATTTTATCTATCTCCTTATTGCCTGACTCAGTTAAATTAAGTAGTTGAAATATTGCATTTATCTCACTATCTATAGGAATAATTTTTGTTTTATATTTTTTTGCTTTAGGAAAAATAAATTTTGCTCCAGTAACTACTGCTTCTTTATTAGCTAGGGCGATTCTCTTGCTGGATTCAATATTTATAAGCAGCGGCTTAAGGCAATCTATGCCCGAGATCGCCATAATTGAAACATCAGATTTTATACGAGAAAACTTTTCTAATCCTTGTTTACCGCTAAACAGCTTGAATTTTATCTTTGTCCTTTTTTTTAGCTGATTAGCTGAACCTTTATCTTTTAAGCATAAATACTTTGGCCTAAACTTCCTAATTTGTTTAACTATTTCTTTTATATTGCTATTGCCGCAAAGGCCTACTACCTCAAATTTATCTGCTGCTTTTTCTATAACCTCTAGGCTATTTCTGCCAACTGAACCAGTAGAACCAAAAACTAATACTTTCTTTTGCATAATCTTTATTTCTAACTTCTAACTTCTATCTTCTATCTTCTAACTTCTATCTTCTCCCCTAGCGCATCATTGTAATATAGACATAAAAGGTGGGGGCTGTGAAAATCAAACTATCGATAACATCCAAAACTCCTCCCATAGTTAAAAACATTTTTCCCGAATCCTTGACCTGGCAATCTCTTTTAATTAAAGATTCAAAAAGATCCCCCAGTTGAGAAACAACAGCTAAAATTACAATTAAAAAAAACTTTTCCCAAAAACCAATGCTTTCAATAAATAATGAATAGATTAAACCTACTCCTAAACTTGTGAAAAATCCACCAGCAGTCCCCTCAAGGGTCTTCTTAGGGCTTATCTTCTTTATCAAGGAAGTTTTGCCAAAACTTTTACCCCAAAGATATGCTCCAATATCCGACGATTTAGTAACTAAAACCAAAAAGCCTAAAAGCAATGCACCTTCCGGCAACTGACGAATCCTAATTACAAAACTAAAACACCAAGAAATATATAAAACACCAAAAATAGTAGCTGAAATCGAAAGTATTGGTTGATGAGCTCTTTTTTTAGTTAACTCCAAAAGAAATAAAAGAAATAAGCCTACAACCACAAAAAGAAATTGCCAGCCTTCTTTTATTGAAAAACCAAAATAAATTGTTATCGGAATTAAAAGGCCTATGGCAAGCCCTACCGGCTTAAACATTCTTACCTTTTTCTTTTCAACCATATAAAAAAACTCATAAAGTGCAATAAATATAAAAAGAGTCACAAATATACCGCAAAGTGGATAAGAAACAATTCCCATAACTGCTACAACAGCTAAAACAATAGAAAATATTAATCTTTTAAGCATTGATTTGTCCAAACTTTCTTACCCTCCCCGAATATTCTTCGATAATATTATCAACCCATTCTTTAGTAAAATCCGGCCATAAGACTTTGGGGAAATAAAACTCAGTATAGGCAGTTTGCCAAACAAGAAAATTACTAATTCTCTTTTCCCCAGAAGTTCTTACTAAAATATCCGGATCACTAAACTCCGACAAAGAAAGATAATTGTTAAATATTTTTTCATCTATTTTTTCTTCTTTTAAAGAATTATTATTTACAGCTTTTATAACTGCTTTGGCAGCATTAACTATATCCCACCGGCCGCCATAATCTATGGCGATATTTAGAAAAAAATCAGCATTACCAGAGGTAGCCTCTTCAACTTCATTAATTTTATTAAGAATTTTCTTGCCAAGCTTATCTCTACGCCCGATTATTTTAAGTTTTATACCTTCTTTAATTAATTCTTCTTTGTAATTAGTTAGAAATTTTTTTAAATAACTAAATAAATATTTTATCTCAGACTTAGGCCTATTCCAATTTTCGGTAGAAAAAGCAAAAAGAGTTAAAACTTTTACTCCTTTCTTTTTTGCCTCTCTGGCTACTTCTTTTACCCTTTGAGCCCCTTGTTTATGGCCTTCGGTTCTAGACAACCCTTTTTCTTTGGCCCACCGGCCATTACCATCCATTATAATTGCAACATGATAAGGAATCATTAAACCCATTTCAACTGCCTATATAATATTTAAGGGGGCGTCTGCCCCCTTTTTTATAAAACGAAGTTATAAAACCCCAAAAGTTATTGCTTTTTAGAGCTTTCGTCTTCTGACTCTTCTTTTCTAGAATCTTCTTCTAACGATTGATTGTCTTTCTCTGATGTTTTAATTTTTGACTCAAGCTGTTCAACATCCACAAGAAGCTGCTTATTCTCTTTCTTTAAATTACTTATAGCCTCACTGGAGGAAACATTCTGTACATCTAACTGCCTAACCTTTTCTTGAAGGCCTTCATTTTTCTCTTTTAAATCCTCTATAGTTTTTTCTAAACTTATATTTTTTGCACTTTCTTGTTTATATTCTTTCGATAAAGTATTAACTTTAACCAAAAGAGAAACTCCTCCTATAACCAGAACCACCATAAGCCCAACAAGTAAGCTTATTATCCAAACATTATTCTTCATTTCAATTCCTCCTCTGAATAAACTTCTTCAGTATCTTTTGGTTCTATCTTAGTCATTGCCTTAGGTAAAACTACTACTTCTACTCTTCGATTTAATTGACGCCCTTTTTTTGTATCATTTGAAGCAACTGGCTTATAAGGGCCATACCCTCTTGCCGAAAGCCTTCTTGGACTAACTCCTTGTTTTTCTAAGTAATATAAGACGCTTAAGGCACGTTGAGCTGAAAGTTCCCAATTTGAATCCCAACCTGAACGCTTAATCGGAACATTATCAGTATGGCCTTCTATGCCAATCTCATTATCGGGAACCTCTTCTTTCAAAATCCTAGCTACCTTATCTAACATTGCTTCACTGTCTTTTTTTATATCTACTTTACCTGAGTCAAAAAGAACTTCCGCAACAAAAGTAATCACTAGTCCTTTTTCTGCCATCTCCAAACGAACATCTTGATTTTTCAACTCTGTGGCTAGACGTCTTTCTAAAACTTTTCTTGCATGCTTTAAACTTTCAAGCTCTTCTTTTAAAGTTTCAATTTTTTCAACATCAGAACGCCTTCCTTTCTGAAAGACCACAGCACAGCCATTTAGAATAAAAACAGATACAACTAATAACAAAAGTATTTTGTTCTTCATACTTCCTCCCATTGAAAATGTAATTATTTAGGGTTATGCCCCCTTAATAAATTTTATAGATTTACCTTCTTTACTTAACACTTAATAAATTTTCAGGTAGAATCTTCTAAAATCCCTTAAAAATCAAGCAATTTAGATTATCATAAACAAAACTTTTAGTCAAGAGGTTTGATTTTTCTAGAATACAAAAAGAGAGAGTAAGACCTCTCCCTTTTTGATAAAAAACAAAAGAAGCTATTGAAAATTATTTCTTATGAACAGCGCAAAACTTTGATTTTCCAGATGCTTTATTTTTACATTTTTTGCCTGCCTTTGTCTTAGCAGCACATCTTTTTTGCTTAGCCATATTCTCACCTCCTTAATATTTCATTAACATATTCATTTTACCATGTTATCTGTCTTACTTCAAATATTTTTGCTTAATATCTCACTCATATTTTCTATAACAATCTTCTTTTTCATTTTCATAAACCCTAAGATGAATGGTCGCGGCATCTTTATCTAGGCCACACCCTTCTTCAAGCCCCAACGCTTTACAAGAATTATTCCATCGTTGGCTATGATGCTCTTCTAACGTTTGGATGCATTGATCTAATTTATTTTTTTGCTGAAAGGGTTCTAAGACAAATTTATAAAATAAAGAAATACTAGCTATAAAGATTGAAAGAGCCAGTATAATTTTAATAAATTTATTAGCCACAAAAAAATTATATCACTCTTTTGCTAGTTTATAAATTTAGTTCTCCCTGGCCTTCATCAACTTGCTGAATATATGCAGAAGCAATCAATAAAACCGTAAATGGTGAAACAAAAAATCCTAACACATAACCTAAAAAAGGCACCATCTGTACAAACATCATAATAATTACGCTTAAGACAACAATAGCAAAGTTAGGCCAAAACCCTTTATCCGAGACAATCTTCCAACTTCTCTTTATTGCTTCTTGAGGAGATAGGCTTTTATCTGCGGCAAGATAAAAAACATATAGCAGCATTATCGAAAAAATAATTCCCGGAATAATCAACAATATAGTCCCTCCCAATATTATTATCAATTGAAGAAAAAATAAACCGGCCAATAGCCAAAATCTATCGAAGAACTTGAACAAATCAGAAATTTCAACTCTTTCTTTCTTCTTACGAAGTAATTCTATTAATACAAAATTATACCCAGCAATCAAAGGGCCAGCCATAATACCTAAAGTTGCAAATATTAAAAGGCCTAAAATAATATTCAAAACTACCAACATCTGCCAATGTTGTTTGTATACCTCTAATGCATCTTTGAAACATCTTTCAATATTCAAACTTCCTTCCATTTTACCTCCTGTTTAAATCAGTTCAAAGTCTAAAAATATTAACTTAGGACTTAAGACTTAAATTATATCACTTTTTTGTTAGTACGCAAAAAAATCAAACTTACGTTCTCGGTTCACCAATAGATTTAAGCTTGAAAAATTAATTCTTAATCATATTTAACTAACAAAAATAATAATTAATAAAAAACCCCAACCTACAGATATGTAAGCTGGGATTGTGTTTTTCTGGTTGCGGGGAGAGGATTTGAACCTCTGACCTTCAGGTTATGAGCCTGACGAGCTACCTGGCTGCTCCACCCCGCGATTGTTTTAGTATTGTACAATCTTATTCTTCTATGTCAACTAATATCTCATCTTCCCGGGCAACACCTAGCTTTTCCCGAGCAATTTTTTCATAAAAATAAGAATTCTCTTCTAATTTTTTATTTTTAATCTCATAATTTATAATATCTTTCTTTAAATTATCGATTTTTTTGATTAATTTTTGGTTTTCTTCCTTTAAGTTTTTTAATTTAGAATAATCAGGAAAATAGACTATCATTGCTAAAATAAAAATTGCTACTCCCAGCAACAATAGTTTTAAAAATTTAGCGCGCTTTATATTTAAAAGTTTTTCCGCCATAGACAGCTTTTTTACCTAGTTCCTCTTCGATTCTTAAAAGTTCATTATATTTAGCAACCCTATCGGTTCGAGACAAAGAACCAGTTTTAATCTGGCCGGCTGATGCCCCCACTGCTAAATGAGCTATAGTAGTGTCTTCCGTCTCACCGGAACGATGTGATATAACGGCAGTATAACCAGCCGCATGGGCCATATCAATTGCTTCTATAGTTTCAGTTAAGGTACCAATTTGGTTAACTTTAATCAAAATTGAATTGGCAATGTTTTGATCAATACCTCTCTTTAATCTCTCAGTATTAGTTACAAATAAATCATCTCCGACAAGCTGTATTTTTCTAGTCAATTTTTTGCTAAGTTTAAGCCAACCTTGCCAATCTTCTTCATATAGGCCGTCTTCTAAAGATACAATAGGATACCTACTGCAAATCTTAGCATAAAAATCAACCATATAATTTACATCTCTCATTTTTCCCTCAAAAAGGTACTTTCCTTTTTTATAGAATGAACTAGCAGCTGAATCAAGTGCCAAATAAACATGACGGCCGGGAATATAGCCGGCTTCATCTATTGCTTTTAAGATAAGTTTTAAAGCTTGTTCATTACTCTTTAATTTAGGGGCAAATCCGCCCTCATCCCCCACGGAAGTAGAAAGCTTTTTGGATTTCAATATCGATTTGAGCTGATGGAATATTTCACAAGCCGCCTGTAAGGACCTTTTAAAAGAACTAAAACCAGCCGGGATAATCATAAATTCTTGAATATCTAAATTATTATCCGCATGCATTCCTCCGTTTATAATATTCATCAAAGGCAGAGGCAAAATATTTGCTTTTGCTTTGCCTAAATATCTATAAAAAGGTTTGCCTTCCGATTTAGCTGCTGCTTTAGCTACAGCTAAAGATACTCCTAAAATTGCATTAGCCCCTAACTTTTTTTTATTCAGAGTACCATCTAAATCAAGAAGAAGCTTATCGATTTTCTTATAATCAGAAACCTTACCTTTAATTTTTGGTGCTATTTTTTGATTAACATTTTTAACCGCTTTTTGGACACCTTTGCCTAAAAATCTTTTTTTGTTTTTATCCCGTAATTCTAGGGCCTCAAATTCACCAGTTGAAGCACCCGAGGGAACAGCTGCTCTAGCTAAAACTCCTTCACTTAATAAAACATCTACTTCTACTGTAGGATTTCCCCGTGAATCAATAATTTCTCTTGCTTTAACAGATTTAATTTTTTTCATCCTTTTCTCCTTTTTTGTTCTGCCGGCGTTGATAAAATCCTGACAATTTTGTCTGCGCTATGATATGGCCCTGAATTAACTTCATGAATTCAGATTTATCAATCTCATTCTCAGTTGTAATATTTTTATCTAAGGCATATAGTCTAAATGAATATTTATGAGCTGGCCCAGAAGGCGGGCATGGCCCACCATAACTTATCTGGCCAAAATCATTTTTGCCCTGCTGTGCCCCTAAAGAGTCTATTTTTTCATTGCTAATATTTTCCTCAATGCCCTCTTTATCAATTGGTAAATTATAGATAAGCCAATGGACCCAAATACCAAGCGGAGCATTTAAATCATCAACAACTAGGGCAATGCTCTTGGTGTCTTTTGGCAAATTGTCCCAGCTCAAAGGCGGTGAATAATTTTTTCCATCACAAGTATAACGATCTGGTATGTAGCCGCCATTTTCAAACACAGAGCTCTTTAGGCCCAAAGCAAATAGATTAATTGAACAAAAAACTAAGAATATAAATAGTATTAAAAAACGCACAAATCCCCCCCCTAGATATCTAAGCCTGGTATTTTTTTCTTAAAAATATCCCTTAATTTACTCTTATCTACAGTAAGGGCAAAACGAATAAAGCCTTCTCCGTATTTACCAAAACCTGCCCCCGGAGTAGCAACTATTTTTTCTTCTTCTATTAAATACCTGCTAAATTCTAAAGAAGATTTAAATGAAGCTGGCAATTTCGCCCAAACATAAAATGTAGAATCAGCATAGAACTTCTTAAAACCTACTTTCCTTAAAGCCTCTAGTAAATATTTTCTTCTCCGGCTAAATATTTTTCTTAAATTCGTTACATAAGCTGAATCTTTATCTAGAGCTGTAATAGCTGCATCCTGAACAACTCCAAAAATTCCTGAATCAACATTTGATTTAACTTTTGCTAAAATATTTACGGCATCAGGATTGCCACAAACCCAACCAACTCTAAACCCTGTCATACAAAATGTTTTAGAAAGAGAATGAAACTCTAAAGCTATTTTTTTTGCATCTTTTATCTGTAATATACTTAAAGGTTTTTTATCAAAATAAATTTCAGAATAAGCATTATCCCAAACAAGTAAAATCTTATTTTTTAGGCAAAATTTTACTACTTTTTCCATAAAAGATTTCGGGGCAAACACAGTTGTAGGATTATTTGGATAGTTGAGATAGATAATCTTAGCCCGTTTTTTCACTGATTTCGGTATTTTTTCTAAATCAGGTAAAAAATTACTTTTCTCTAAAAGAGGCAATTGATAAACTCTTGCCCCGGATAAAACACCCGCAGCCCTATAACCAGGGTAACCGGGAGAAGGAGTTATAATATAATCACCCTTATTGATTAAGCCTACTGGAAGATGAGCCAAGGCTTCCTTGGTTCCTAAAACAGGTAAAATTTGAGAATCAACTAAGTTAACCTTAAACCTTTTTTTCATCCATTTTTTTATACTTTTGCGTAATTGAAGCTTTCCTCTGTTAGAAGCATACTTTTGATTGCTTTTCAATTTAGCGGATTTAGACAAAACTTTCACTACATTCGCCGGTGCTTGTATATCCGGATCTCCTACGCTAAGATCTAGGAACTTTACTCCTTTTTTTCGCAAATCTGCCTTTTTATCATCAATTGCTGCAAATAGATAGGGGGGCAATTTCCTTAAATTTTTTGAAAAATCAAACATCTTCTCTCCTTTTATTTTTGTATACCGTATTTTGCATATCGTAGTTAAGGCTTTGGACTTTGGACTTTGGACTAAATAGTACATCTTCCATAGAATACAGCCCGGCAGATTTACCTTTAATCCACTTAGCTGCAATTATCGCGCCTTGGGCAAAAATATCTCTGGTTTTAGCATGATGAACAATTTTAAAAGAATCAAAATCATTTTCAAAAGTCACTTGATGGTCACCAATAATTTCGCCTTTTCTTTTTGCCTTTATTTGGCCATAACCTAAATCAAAACCAAATTCATTTATAATCTCTGCTAATTTCTTTGCAGTACCGGAAGGAGCATCTTTTTTATGTATATGATGAGCTTCTTTTATAGCCACCCGATATTCTTTCAAAACAGAGGCAGCTGTCTTTAATATCTTGAAAAAAAGGTTTACCCCTATACTCATATTAGGTGAATAGACTACCGGAATATCTTTTGAAATTTCTTTAATTTCTGCTTCTTGTTTTTTGTCAAGATTAGTTGTTCCGATAACTATACTTTTTTTAGAATCTTTGGCCTTTTTTAACATTGCCAAAGTTGCCCCTGGTGCGCTAAAATCAATAATAGTATCACATTGTTGAATTCGGTTGTAATCAGCAAATACTTCAACCGCGTCTATCTTTTCTCCTATTTTCGGATGATTTTTTTGTTCAAAACCAACCACTATTTTAATTTGTTCATCTTGTTTAGATAAACGAAGAATTCTCTTACCCATCTTGCCGCAAATACCATTTATCGCTAGATTAACCATGTATCCTCCACTATTTAATCAATCGATATTCTTTTAAGGTTTTTTTAAGTTTAGTCAAATTCTTTTTATCCATCTTGCAGAGAGGTAACCTAAAATTACCTTCAATAAGCCCCATAAGGTTTAAAGCAGTTTTAACAGGGATAGGATTGGTCTCGATAAATAAAGCCTTAATTAAATCATAAAGCTCTAATTGTATTTTTTTTGCTTTCTTTAGACCACCCTTTAGAAAACTTTCAGTCAATTGATGGGTTTCCTTCGGTACAACATTAGCTACAACCGACACTACTCCAGAACCACCTATTGAGATAATTGGTAAAATTATTTGATCATTTCCTGATAAAAGAGAAAAGCCTTTTGGTGCCTTAGACATAATTTCTGTAGCTTGAGACAAGCTTCCCGACGCTTCTTTTATCCCTATAATATTTTTGCAGCTGTTAGCAATCTCTACTACAGTTTCAGGCAATATATTTATTCCGGTCCGGCCGGGAACATTATAGATAATAATCGGAATATTAACTGCTTTAGATATTTTTTTAAAATGCTGAATAAGTCCAGATTGTGTAGGCTTATTATAATAAGGTGTTATAACCAAAGCATAGTCAGCCCCAACCTTTTTGGCATATTTAGTTAAATTCAAAGCTTCATCGGTGGAATTAGATCCAGCTCCAGCAATGATTGGCACCTTATTTTTTGCCTCATCCACCGCAATACCAATTATTTTTTTATGCTCTTGATGAGTCAAGGTTGCACTTTCACCAGTGGTACCGCAGACTAAAATCCCATCTGTCTTATTTTTTATATGCCAATTAATCAAAAACCTAAGCTTATCTTCGTCTATTGACCCATTCTTCTTAAACGGGGTAACTAAAGCCACCATACTTCCCTTAAGCATAAACATCCTCCCATTAAAAATGTAATTATTTAGCGAATACCTTTATTTTCAAGCTGGCCTTCATAAACACAATAAGTCTTTCCTTCAAACCATACATCTTTCGCCTGATCTTTATTTAATTTAAAAGCAACTTTTAGAATTTCTCCGCCTTTTGTTTGTATTCTAATTTTCTGCCCTTGCCTAACTTTTTTATTTTTAGTTTGTCTTTTTACAGAATAAAGAATGGCTGAGGCAATACTGCCTGTACCGCAAGCTAAGGTTTCTGCCTCAACTCCTCGTTCATAAGTCCTGATTTTAATCTTTCCACTGTCTAGAGGTTCAACAAAATTAACATTGGTTCCTTGAGGAAAAAATTGTTTATGAAATCTTATCGGCCGAGCAATTTTTTCTACCTCTATATCATCTAGGCCATCTACAAATATAACCACATGGGGAACCCCGGTATTTATAAAATTAACTTTAATTTTCCGGCCCAAAATATGAAGCGGTATATTTTTAAGCAAACCAAAGGGTTTGGTGACTTTTGCTTTTACTCTCGCAGAAATTAAATTTTTTTCTTTTTTTATTTTACTTGTCAAACTAGCTTCAATAATTCCTGCCTTTGTATCAAACTTTATCTTTTTATTGCATCCTAAATTAGCCGAGCATGCCTTCCATAGGGCTACACACCGGGCTCCGTTACCGCACATTTGTGCTTCTGTGCCATCAGCATTAAAAATCCTCATTTTAAAATCACCTTTCTTTGAAGGTTCAACAACTAACAAGCCGTCAGCTCCTATTGCTTGTTTTCTTATGCAATACTTTTTAGCAAAAGCAGAAAGATACTTTTTGCCTTTATCTTTTAAAAACTTATTTTTATCAATTAAGATAAAATCATTACCCGAAGCTTGTAGTTTATAAAACTTTATCTTACTCATAAGTTATAATATTTTAAATAATTATTTCTTTTTTAATTAAGTCTTGATAACTTTCTCTTTCTTTTATTTTGTAGGACCTTTTGCCTTTAACTAAAACTTCTGGGCCGCGGCACCTAGAATTATAGTTAGAGCTCATTGAAGTTCCATAAGCTCCTGCGCCAAAAACAGCTAAATAGTCATCTTCAGATACTGAAATTTTACGGCCTTTACCTAAAAAATCCCCACTTTCACAAACTGGCCCTACTATATCAGCTGCTTTATTTTTCTTTAAAGATTTCTTTTTATTAATCGAAATTATCTTATGATAAGCGCTATACAAAGAAGGCCTGATAAAATCATTCATTGCAGCATCAACTACGATAAATCTCTTGTTATAACTTTCTTTGTTATATAAGACTTTGGTTACCAATATCCCCGCATTTCCCATAATAAACCTACCCGGCTCAAGTATTACTTTCAAGCCGATATTTTTTAGCAAAGGCAATATATTTCTGGCAAATTCTTTAGCAGTCTGAGGCTTTTCATTGCCATAAATAATCCCCAAACCGCCTCCAATATTTAAAAACTCTAAATTTTTAATTTTAGGCAATTGCTTAAGAAATTTTTTTGTCTTCGAAAGAGCAGAAACAAAAGGCGAACTTTCTATAATTTGTGAACCAATATGAAGATGAATTCCGGATATGATAAGATTTTTATATTTATCTGCACCAAGCAAAACCTCTCTTGCGCTCTTTTTATCAATACCAAACTTTGTTTCCTTTTTTCCAGTAGTAATATATTTATGAGTTTTTGACTCTACGTCAGGATTAAGCCTTAGGGAAACTTTCACCTTTTTACCTAACTTTTTAGCAATTTTGTCTATTCGCTTTAATTCATTTATTGACTCGACGTTAAACATAAAGATACCTTGGACGATTGCTTCCTTAATTTCTCCTTCGGTTTTCCCTACCGACGCATAAACAATTTTTTTAGGATTACATTTTACTTTTTTGGCCCGATAGAGTTCTCCTCCCGAAACTATATCTAGGCCGGCACCGGCTTTAACTAAAAGCTTTAAAATAGAAAGATTTGAATTTGCCTTTACTGAATAACAAATTAAAGGCTTTATTTGACTAAAAGCATTTTTTAGTTTAGAAAAATGCTCTAGTATAGTCTTTTGGCTATAGATAAAAAGAGGAGTATTATACTTTTTAACTATTTTTTTGACCGGAATTCCTTCACAATACAAAGTATTATTTCTGTATTTAAAATAATCCATAAATTTAGGTAATTTTAAGATTTATGGGAAGAAGTGCGCTTTTTTTTAGGCAAAGACTTTTTTGATGCTATAGCATATTCGGGTGTCATTATCTTTTTTATTTCTTTAGCAGTTAGCTTTTTATGAAATTTAGCTAAATCAACATCATCCATCTCTTTAATTTTTATATTTTTATCTTCCGAATATCGTATTAATCTGCCTATTATATCATGAGCAACCCTAAAAGCAACGTCTTTATTGACCAAAAACTCCACAAGTTCAGTAGCATACAATTCTTGATCTTCTAATGCTTTAGCCACTTGACCTTTTTTTATTTTAATCCCTTTTAAGAAATCAGACAAAACACCAAGTTCAGCTTCAATTGTCTCAGTCGATGAAAATAGAGGTTCTTTATCCAGCTGCATGTCCCGGTTATAAGTCAAAGGAATACCTTTCATCGTAGTTAAAATTGATACTAAATTTCCATAAATTTTTCCGCAACTGCCCCTTACTAACTCTAAAAAGTCAGGATTTTTCTTATGCGGCATCAGAGAAGATCCAGTACAAAATTCTTCCGGTAAATCAAAAAAATTAAATTCTTTAGTTGAATAAAGAATGAAATCTTCAGCCAAACGGGATAAATGCATCTGTAAAATAGATAAAATATTTAAAAACTCAATAACAAAATCCCGGCTAGCAACATTATCTAAGGAATTCTTAACAGTTTTAGACCTTCCTTCCTTTATCCCCGGCTTAATATTTTTTAAAAATTTCTTTATTCCTTCAGAATAAGCAGATTTGGGTATAGCGCTTCCGGCTAAGGCCCCTGAACCAATATAGATTGAAGATTTTTTTACAAAGTTATCAAGTCTTTGAAAATCTCTTTCAAACATACAAAAAAACGCTCCGGTATAATCTAGAAAAGATACAATTTGCGCCCTTTGAGTATGAGTATAACCGGGCAAAGTGACATCCCGGTATTTATTGCCTAAATAATTTAAAGACGATAAAACTACATTCAAAAGACTCAATATATATACCCCTTCTTTATAACAATACCACTTTTGATCAAAAACAACTTGATCATTGCGGGAACGCAAAGTATGCAGCTTTTGAGCCAAATCTCCTAGTTTTTCTTCCATCCGATTTTGGATATCAGTATGAATATCTTCTGAGTTACTATCCGGCTTAAAATCACCCCTTTGGACCTCTTTAAAAATATCAGTTAATCCATCTGTTAGTTTTTTAGCCTCACTTTTGCTTAAAATTCCTGCTTCTCTTAAAGCGGTAGCATGAATGATCGAATGATAAATATCATATTCAGCTAACTTCCAATCAAAATCAATTGATTTTTGAAAACGAAAAAAATCTTTGCTTATCTTCTTCTTAAACCTACCGCCCCACATCTGTTTACTCATTATTATTTACCTCTCCTAAAAGGATTTGCTAATATATTTATAAACCCTTCTGCCCATTCTCTAGAAAATGAATCTTTTTTGCCATAGGTAGCTAAACTCTTTTTGTATTGAGAATATTTTGAACTTCGTTTTAAAGTAATAATATTTCCTTTATATAGCTTAAACCGGACTTTACCTGTTAATTTATTTGAGGATTCTTCTAAAAAAGCATCCAGAGAATTTTTTAATTCATAAAACCAAAACCCGCGGTAGGTAAGATCAGCATAACGTTCTGCAATGATTTCTTTAAATTCCAGCATCTCTTTGGTAAAAACCAATTCTTTTATCTCCGCTAAAGCTTTATATAAGATCCAAGCTGCCGGAGCCTCATAAATTTCTCTAGATTTTATCCCCACTACTCTATCTTCGACTAAGTCAGTGCGCCCAATTGCATGCCTGCCGCCGATTTTATTTAATTTTTCTATTAAATGAGTTAAACTAATGGATTTTTTATTTACTTTTACTGGCTTCCCTTTAAAAAACTCAATTTCTAATTTTTCAGAGTTTTCCGGGGCCTCTTGAGCTGACCTAGTTAAAATAAAGGCTTCTTCGGGGACGCTGTTACCTAAATCTTCTAGTAAACCTGCTTCAATGCTTACCCCCCAAATATTTTTATCAATACTATAAATTTTATTTTTCGTAGATTCAACAGATATATTATTTTTTTTTGCATAATCAATCTCTTCTTCCCGAGAGTTTAACTCCCAACTGCGCAAAGGAGCAACGATCTCTAACTCCGGAGCAAGAGACTTAACTGCTAATTCCAGCCTTATCTGATCATTGCCTTTGCCGCTGCAGCCGTGGGCAACAAATTTAGCATTTTCTGATTTTGCAATTTCAACTAAATATTTTGCAATCAAAGGCCGGCCCAAAGCGGTGCTAAGCAAATATTTATTTTGATATAAAGCACCAGCTTTAAGCGCTGATAAAATATAGTCTTGTGAAAATTCTTTTCTTAAATCTTTAACATAAACCTTAGAAGCTCCCCCTTGCTTAGCTTTAGTTTTTATTTCTTCTGGTAAAAACTCGCTGCCTAAATTAGCTGAAAAACAAATAACTTCAAAACCTTTATCTTGTAACCATTTAAGGCAACAGGAGGTATCTAGGCCGCCGGAATATGCTAAAATTAATTTTTGTTTTTTCATTTTTCCCAAATAAAAATAAGAATAGCTTTTGCCGCGTGCAGGCGGTTAGCTGCCTGTAAAAATACCACGGAATTATCACCTTCAAAAACTGCATCGGTAATCTCTTGGCCGCGATGAGCCGGAAGGCAATGCATAACAATACTATTATTTTTTGCTTTCTCTAGGATTTTATCATTAATTTGAAAATTTTTAAATATTTTCTCTTTATGCTTTGTTTGACCTTCTTTACCCATCGAAAACCAGACATCTGTATAAAGGGCATCTGCCCCTCTAGCGGCATCCTCAGGAGAACTGCTGATATTAAAAGTTCCTCCAGTTTCTGCAAATTTTGCTTTTATTTTTTTAATAGTTTCTTGGCTGGGATAAAATTGTTCGGGAGTGGCTATAGATAAATTACCACCCAATAATGAAAAAGCATTAATCAGAGAATTACAAACATTGTTAATCTCTCCAATGTAGGTAAATTTAATTTTTTTTATATCTTTTTTTAGTTCCGTAACCGTAAGTATATCAGCTATAATTTGAGAAGGATGAAATAAATCTGTCAGGCCGTTTACTATTGGGATTGAAGAGAATTTCGCAAATTCTAAAATATCTTGATGTGAAAATGTACGTAATACCGCTATATCTAAATATTGAGAAAGAGTGCGAGAAACATCGCGAATTTCTTCTCTCTGGCCAAGACGAACTTCTTGCGGGCCGTAATAAATAGAAGCAGCCCCCAACTGCTGCGCACCTAGATAAAATGAAGTTTTAGTCCGCAAGGACGGCTTTTGAAATAATAAGCCTACGTGTTTTCCAGAAAAAAACTGGATAAAATCTTGAGGATGCGCTTTCACCTCTTGGGCGATATTAATTATATCTAGTAGCTGATGTTTGGTTAAGTTTTTTAAAGAAAGAAAATCTTTTTTAGCCATATTGCTTATAATTATTTTTTTGTCGTTTTTCTAAAGATTTAAAAATATCTGTTAATATAACAATACCTTGATTAAGCTCTGTTTTTTTCACATTTAAAGCCGGCATGATTCTTACAACATTTTCATGAGTTGAATTTATAATTAGCTTTTTTTTCAATGCTGCTTTAAAAACCGGCGCAGTTGGCCTATTGCATTCAATGGCTTGCATAAGGCCCATACCTCTTACTTTTTTTATTATAGAGAATCTTTCTTTTAATTTTAATAATGATTTTTTTAGAAATTTTTGCTGCTTTTCTACATTATTTAAAATATTTTCTTCTTTTATAATATCAAAAACTTCCCTGGCAACTCTAGTCACAAAAGGAGAGCCGCCAAAAGTTGAAGCATGCATGCCAGGTTTTATTATATCAGCGATTCTTTTTTTAACAACTATAGCTGAAATCGGAACTCCTGCCCCTAGCCCTTTAGATAAAATTAAAATATCCGGCTTTAAACTATAATGCTGATAACAAAACATTTTGCCGGTTCTACCCATACCTGTTTGGACTTCATCGATAATCAACAGTATCTTATTAGCCTGGCAAAATTTTGCTATTCTTTCCACATAATCCTTATTTGCCACATTGACCCCGCCTTCGCCTTGAATTAATTCCAAGATTACAGCTGAAGTTTTTGAAGTAATTTTATTTTTAAAATGATCGAAATCATTAAATTTAACTTGTTTAAAACCAGAAATCAATGGCCTAAAATATTTTTTATATTTTTTTTGCCCGGTTGCTGAAAGCGCCCCCATAGTTCTCCCGTGGAAAGAATTTTTCATAACTATTATTTGGTTACAACCTGGCCGCCAAAGACGTGAAAACTTAATTGCCGCTTCAACAGCTTCAGCTCCTGAATTAGCAAAAAACACCTTAGAACTAAAGCTAAGTTGGCTAATTTTTTTTGCCAATAAAGCCTGTTGACAAGAAAATAAATTATTAGGTAAATGGATTAACTTACTAGCTTGCTCATTAATAACTTTTACCAAACGCCGGTGGCAATGGCCTAAAATAGATACACCCCAACCAGGGAATAAATCCAAATAACGCCTGCCCTTAGAATCTTCTAACCAACTACCGCTACCTTTTACAAAAACCGGCCCATATCGGTTATAAATGTTTAGGCTATATTTTTTGTATAAACTTTTGATATCCATTTTTTAATTCCTTCGACTCCCTTCGGTCGCTCAGGACTCCGCTCACTTCGTTCGCTTCGCTTTATTCTTTAGCCCTACTTGACTATTTCTGTAGATATACCTCGGTCGGTAAAAATTTCAAGTAACAACGCATGCGGTATTTTTGCGTCAACAATATGAGCCTTTCTTACTCCAGACCTAACAGCAGAAGCTGCTGCTCTAATTTTAGGTATCATTCCTTTAGACACTATCTTTTCTTTAATAAGGTTTTCAATTTGAGATAAAGTAATCGTTGAAATTAAAGAATTTTCATCTTTTGCATCCCGCATAACTCCCAATACATCTGTTAATATGACTAGTTTTTCCGCAGAAAGCTTTGAAGCCAAAAAACAAGCCACTTCATCAGCATTGATATTAAAAGCTTTCCCGTTTTCCGAAACACCCATCGGACAAATCACCGGAATACTATCTACTGTAGTTTTTTTGAGAATATTTTTATCAAAATCAACCACCCGTCCTACATAACCTAAATCAATATCCGCCTCTTTTTTATTTACTTTAAGCAGTTTATCTTCTTTTAAAAACTTTTTCGCCTTTACTGAATGTAATTCTATTTCTTTGGCTATTAGGCCGTTTAACTTATTTAATTCTTCTTCTACTACCTTTAATGTCTTTTTGTCAGTGACTCTCATGCCTTGAAAAAAATCTGTCTCAATGCTGCTTTGCTTTAATTTTTCGGTAATATTAGGCCCTCCACCGTGAATAATAACCGGCCTAATTCCAGCAAATTTCAAAAAAGCTATATCTTCAAGCACAGATTTACGGATTCTTTTTTCTCCTAAAATAGAGCCACCATATTTTATAACAAAAATTTTTTTATGAAATTCTTTAATATAAGGTAAGGCTTCAATTAAAATATCTGCTTTTTTTATTGCTTCTTCCATATTTATCAAAATTAATTATATTCGGCGTTTATTTTAATATATTCTGGGCTTAAATCACAAGTATAAACCCTCCAACTATATCTACCCCGTTTTAGATTTATCGCAATATTAATATTTTTTTTAGCAAAAGAGTTGAACTTTAGCTTTAAGTCGTTTTTGTTTAATTTAATTTTTTCCTGGCCTAAAACAGCAATAATCCTGCCGATATTAGGATTACTACCATAAAGTGCGGCTTTAAATAAAACATAACCTGCTATTTTTTCAGCTAACCGCTTAGCTTCTTTTACGGTTTTTGCTCCCTTTAGGTCTAATTGAACAAATTTCGTCGCTCCTTCAGCATCTTTTACGATCAATTTAGCAAGATCAACCATTATATTTTGAAATTCAAGAAAAAATCTCTTCTCTTCTTTTTTAGTTAAAGGTACTTTTTTACTTGATACCAAAAACAATGAATCATTAGTACTCTCAGCTGCATCTATATTGATTGAATTAAAACTTTTTTCTACAGCCTCTTTTGCATTTTTTCGCAAAATACCTAGGTTGATATCAGCATCCATTAAAACAAAAGCCAACATAGTAGCTAGATTCGGCTTTATCATACCAGAGCCTTTAACAATCCCTGTAATTTTTACCTTCTTTTTGCCAAAGCTAATAGTTTTAGAAATAACTTTAGTACAGCTGTCTGTAGTTAAAATACTTTTTGCAAACTTCTTCGGGCTATTTTCTAGATCTTTTATAAGCTTAGGGATATTCTTTGTTATTTTAGACTTTGGCAGCTTTTTTGCAATAATTCCAGTCGAAGCAATCAAAACATTTTCTTTGCCTATATCTAATTTTTTGGCAAGTTCTTTTACTATATCTTCTGTGTCTTGATAACCTCTATTATGAGAAAAACAATTAGCATTACCGCTATTTACTAAAATAGCAAAAATAGGATTTTTAATATTTTTCCGTGACAAAGAAACAGAGTAAGAAACATTCAAATTGCTAGTAAAAAAACCCACTACCCGATAAGGTTGTTTAAATTGAATCAAACCTAGGTCGTAATCATTATTTTTGATTCCACACTTTAAGCCGCTGGCTAAAAACCCTTGAGGCAATTTATTATTTTTCATTTTTTTAACTCTTTCACCTATAAAGAAAGAAACCCGGTTGTTTCTTTAAAGCCAAACATCAAATTCATATTTTGAATTGCTTGGCCAGCCGCTCCTTTAACTAAATTATCAATAGCGGAAATTACTACCGCATTTTGGCCTTTTTTATCTACAGCAAATCCTATATCACAAAAATTTGTTCCCACCACATCTTTTAATTTAGGAATTTTAGTGCCAAGCCGGATAAAAGGATAACTTTGGTAGTACTTATTATAGATTTTGTCCAATATATTTTTATTAATTTTTTTCTTAAAAGAAAGATGAATTGTAGAATAAATACCAGCTTCAAAACTAGCTACTTGAGGAAGAAAAGAAAAAGTTAAAGATTTTATTAGATTTTGGCCTAAGATTTCTGCTACTTCAGGCTGATGCTGATGAACGAAGGGTTTATAAGCCCAAAAATTATTAGCCAGATCAGAATAGTGATAATCAATAGATGCTTTCCGGCCTGCCCCGGTAATCGCCGATTTCGAATCAATTACGATTTTACCTTTAACTAACTTTTCAGATAATAAGGGATATAGAGCAAGAATTATTGAAGTTGGGTAACATCCAGGATTTGCTATTAATTGCGCTTTTTTTATCTCTTCTTTAAATAGCTCAGGTAAACCATAAACTGATTTTTTTAGGTTCTTTTTATCCTGATGTTCCTTTTCATAAAGGCTTTTATAGGCCGCAGCTTTTTTGAAGCGATAATCAGCCGAAAGATCTATTACTTTTTTACCTTTTTTTAAAATTTTAGGGACAAACTGCATTGAAACAGTATGCGGTAATGATAAAAATAAAAGATCACAAGAATCTATTGCCTCTTTTATATTAAGCGGCTGGCATTTTATTGAAGTTTTTTTATAAAACTTGGGAAAAATTTCAGAATATAATACCGGTTCTTTAGTGCGAGAAGCAATGTAGGTAACTTTGACTTCTGGATGTGATAATAAAATCTCAACTAATTTTTCCCCGGTAAAGCCTGTAGCCCCTAAAATTCCTACTTTAATCATACCAGTTATAATAAACGAAAAACCTTATCCAGTCAATACAATTTAGATTAAGGTTAAGATTGAGACCTTATTTCGATTTTGTCACCTATTTCAACTTTGATTTGACTAATCTTTTCTGAAGGTAACTCGATAGTAATATGCGCCCCCCAACAAAAAACAAGCCGCCAAGGCCCTAAACCATAAACTAACTTTTTAACCTTCATCTTTTTATCTAAAAAAACAATATCTAGAAGAAAACGCATAAAAAAAGTATGTATTGAAGGGGCCTGATAAAAAATAAGAGCTTGATCATCCTTTATATTATTTCGAAACATTAACCCAAATAAGCGTTGAAAAAATCCGGAAGCAACTTTAGCAGAAGAAACTATTTCTACATCTTTAGTTTTGTTTACTATCTTATAGAACATTTTTTAGCTTACTTTTTTTATAAATTCATTCATATATTCTGGCCTATCTATCTTTACCACAATCTTTTCTTTGCTTATCGGGTGCCTAAGTTGAATAAAATAAGCATAAAGAGCTAATTTATTAAATTTTATCACAAAATCGCGGCGAAAAGCATATTTTCTCTCCCCTAAAATTGGATGCCCGGCTTTAGCCAGATGAATTCTTATTTGATTGGTCCTTCCAGTTTTCGGAGAAAGTTCAATCAAGTCAAAGCCTCTACCTTTTTTTATGACCTTATAAGAAGTTTCACTGCTTTTTGGTTTTTCATTAAACTTTCTGCCTACAGTATCAAGGACTGAACCCTTAAACAATCCTTTATCTCTTTTAAAGTTTCCTTCTGTTAAGGCAAAATATTTTTTAATGATTTTTCTTTTTCGAAATTGATCGGTAATATTTTTATACACTTTTTTAGATCTAGCATAAATTATCAAACCCTGAGTATCTTTATCAAGGCGATGGCAAATATATAACTTTTCTTTTAGGTGTTTTTCAACTAAAGAGGTTAAAGTTTGCTTTTCTTTTTTTGGGCTCGGCTGTACTACTATCCTGGCTATTTTATTTATAACCAAAAAATATTCATCATCAAATATGATATTAAAAACGTTATTCATAAGAAATAAGTAAGATTAAAATAATAGTTGAAAGCATATTGACTTTCACTTATATGTTTTAGTGGTTGTTATTATACTATATAATGAAGATAAAAAAAGGTTAAGGGCCGCTTTCTGTTAATTTTCTCTTGTATAATTACAAAGAAGCAAATACAATAATTTTATGCTTAAAAAACCAATCAATGCCCTAAAAAACACATTTTTTCCACCAATCTGTTTAAATTGCGGAAAAAAAACAACTAAAAACTATCTCTGCCTTTCCTGTAAAAAACAAATAAAGGTTCTTAGGCCTCCTTTTTGTTATAGCCAAATAAAAACAAATAATAACATTTATGAAAAACCAATAACAGCACTTAGTAGTTGTAATTATAAAAATCCAATTAAAAATTTAATATATTCTTTTAAGTATAAACATTGCGACTATTTGGCTGATTTTCTATCTCGTTTCATAGTCAAACAACTCAAAATCACTAAATTTAAACCACAAAATTATGATTTTATTGTCCCGGTGCCCCTACACCCGTATAAAATGAAAATACGAGGTTACAACCAAGCAGAACTATTAGCTAAACAAATAGCAAAATATTTTCAATTACCTCTAAAAAATGATATAATAACTTCAAAATATGTTAAAGATTCCCAGACTAAGCTTTCCTCAAAAAAACGGCAAGAAAACGTCAAAGGAAAATTTATAGTAAAAGAAAACTTTACAGATAAAAATATTTTATTGATTGATGATGTCTTTACAACCGGAGCTACAATTTCAACATGTTGGCAGTCTTTAAAAGAAAAAGGTGTAGATAAAATCTTTATAATTACTTTAGCTAAAGCTTTAAAAAATTAAAAAAAATGCGAATATTACGAACCTATATCCTAAAAGAATTCTTAACAGTTTTTCTGTTTTCATTTTTAACAGTAAATATCTTTTTCTTAGGAGGCAGCCTCTACAAAATAACAGATATGATAATCAACAAAGGCATCCCGGTTTTATCTGCATTAAATGTTTTTTACTTTATAGCCCCTAGAATTTCAGAATACACTATCCCCCTAGCTTTTTTATTTGCACTTTTATTAACCATAGGAAGACTGGTCGTAGATAATGAATTGATAGCTATACAAAGTTCCGGAATATCAACTATTAAGATTTTTTCAATATTTCTGTTAATTGCTTTTATTTTTTCTCTTTTCTTA
Source organism: Candidatus Omnitrophota bacterium (assembly GCA_021735105.1). Lineage (GTDB taxonomy): Bacteria > Omnitrophota > Gorgyraeia > Duberdicusellales > 4484-171 > PXAH01. The sequence goes on along the minus strand of JAIPHS010000003.1, from coordinate 18,549 downwards.
CTTTTTTTAAAAAGTAAAGTTATTCCAGACACTAATTTTCGTTATCACACTCAATTAAAAACCACTTATTCTAAAAATTTACCCGCCCTAATAGAACCCGGGGTTTTCTTAGATGAATTTGAAAACCACATCTTATATGTAACTGATAAAAATAACCAAGATTTAAAAAATGTCTACATATATAAAACAGATAAAAAGGAGGATATAACTGAAATAACTTTTGCAAAAAGAGGCAAATTTATTGTTGATAAAAACATATTAAAAATAAAACTGGAACAAGGTTTTCGTGACATATCCAACCCTGATAGCGAAACCGGCCCATATCGATTAAATTTCAGGCGATTTTTTATGGATTTACCAATACAGAAAGAAAAAAGAGAGATAGTTCAAAAAAAGCCTAAAGATATGCGCCTGGAAGAATTGCAGAAGAAGATAAACAGTTTTAAGAAAAAAACTCACAGAAAGGTAAAATCAAACATACCAGCAGAAATTTTATCTGAATTCCACCGTAGAATAAGCTTTTCTTTTGCTCCAATCGCATTTGTAATCTTAGGATTTGGAGTTTCAATGACTATAAAACATAGGGAAAAATCAATAAACTTCATAATTGCAGCTGTAACTGCAGGTATTTACTATCTTCTCTTTCTCCTTGGTGAAACTTTAACTGAATATCATATGCTGCCTCCTCCTCTAGCCATGTGGCTGCCTAACATAATAATAATTTTAATCGGCATCTTCCTCTTCTATAAATATGCGTATTTTAGATAAGTATATTTTAAAAAATATTATTCTTTCTTATCTGTTTATACTTCTTTTATTTACTGGATTACACCTATTAATAGATATCTTCTCTAGTCTTTCGGATATATTAAAAAATACCCCTCCGCTGCTTATTATTGTTAAATATTATACCTATCTTCTCCCGCTTATAATTTTACGAGTAAGCCCACTGGCTCTTTTGATGAGTGTGTTATATACCTACAGCAGCTTTGGCAAAAATAATGAGCTAATAACCATTCGCACCTCAGGAATAAGCAGCTTAAAGATAGCTTATCCGGCTATCTTTTTGGCAATTTTTATCTCCTGTTTTGTGTTTTTTCTCCAAGAAAAAATACTTATACAATCACAATCTAAAGCACAAAATATTAAAAAACAATATATTGAAAAAGAAACTAAGGAATCTGAAATAAGAAATCTAGCTTTTATTTCACAAAGATCTATTTTTTTTATTGAAACTTTTTTGCCAAAAGAAAAAAAAATGAAAAATATTATAATTTTTGAACAAAATACAGAGGGCGATCTTTTAAAAAAAACCCATTGCAAGTCAGCAAAATATTTAGATGGAAAATGGATAGGCTATAATCTAATAGAATTTACTCTAGAAAATACCACGCGGCTCAAAAATGCCCCTATTGTTATAGAAGAGAGCCCAATTTTTTTACCAAAAAAACCAGAAGAACTAGCTTTTGAAAAAAGCATGTTTATTGAATTTACCCCGCTTGTAAAATTAGGAAAACAAATTAATAACCTAGAGAAGGTTACTGCAGGAAAACTATTAAAAAATTTAAAAATTGATTTTTATAAAAAAGTCGCCTTCCCCTTTTCTCATCTATTCTTAATTATAGGCTCTTTACCGATTGCTCTTGAAATCAGAAAAAGAAAAGCTACTTTTGCAGCCGTTGGAATTGGGCTTATTTTTTCGCTGGTATATTCATTAACTGATTCAATAAGCATAGCCTTAGGAAAATCCGGATTAATCCTCCCGTTTTTTTCAGCCTGGCTGGCTCCACTTTTTTTCTTAAGCATCGGGATAACCGGTTTAATTCTAACCCGTTAAATTAAGTATTTATATAGCGGCGGGGTATCTTTTTGGATATGCAGGTTACTATTTCATAGGGAATAGTTTGAGCCCAGGCGGCTAAATCTTCTGCCATTATTTTTTTATCTTTTTCTTTACCGATTAAAGTTACTGTATCTTCTTTTTTTATTTCTTTATCATTTCCTAAATCTACCATTATATGATCCATGCATACTCTTCCTGCTATATTGAATAATTTTCCCTTAATCAATACTTTAGACTTGTTGGACAAAGCCCAAGGATAACCATCAGCATAACCTACAGATACAGTAGCAATTCTCCGGTTAGATTTTGCAACAAAATCAGCCCCATAGCCAACAGTTCTCCCTTGAGGTACTTCTTTAATAAAAATTATTTTTGCTTTAAAACTTAATACAGGTTCTAATTCTATTTTTAAATCTTGATGGGATTTTACTCCATAAAGAATAAGACCTGGCCTTACCATATTAAGATATGAATTAGGATAATTAACCACACCAAGACTATTAGCACTATGATAGTACTTAAAATCTATATGTTTTTCTTTTAATTTTTTTATTAAATCTTGAAAAATTTTTAATTGCTGCTGAGTAAAACTAAAATTTGTATCAGCTACAGGAAAATGTGTGTAAATACCTTCTAGGGAAATAAAATTAAGATTTTTTAGTTTTTCTACAAAAGAATGTATTTGATCGGGATAAAAACCCAGGCGTCCCATTCCTGTATCCACTTTTACATGAACCGGGATAACCTGTTTTATTTTTTCTGCCTGACGGTTTAATTCCCGGGCAAAATCTTCTTCTACAACTGTAGGAGTTATGCCAAAACGAATAAAAAAAGGAGCTAATTCTTTTGAAACAACGCTAAGAAGAAGAATTTTGCCTCTATAACCATCTTCTCTAAGCTGTATTGCTTCATTAATGCTGCCTACCCCAAAATAGTTTACCCCTTCTTGATAAAGCTTGCGTGCTACGGGAATAAGCCCGTGCCCATATGCAGATTGTTTTAAGACGGCAGCAATTTTTACTGAATTACCCACAAACTTTCTAATTTTTTTGAGATTTTCAGAAAATGCTCTTAAATTAATATCAACCCAAATTTTCCGGTACATATTTTTTACCTGTTTTTCTTTGTTACTTGGCAATCTACCGAATGTAGATACAATGGTTTTATTTTTTTTAATTCTTTATAATCTATTTTATCAAAATTATTGCCATTAACCAAATATTCGGCTCGGGGATATACATTTTTTTCGTAAAATCTAACATTTTTTTCTATTTTTTTAGCCTTTTTACGCAAATGAGAGTCATAGGCCACAAATAGATACCCTTCTGCCTTTTGCAGGCAATCTTTTAACTTCATAAGTTTAATTTTAGATTTTTGTTTTAATCTTTTTTGGTCTGATATAAAAAACCCGGCATAGACAAGATTTTTTTTAGCATCACCAATAACAACAATTTTTTTTTCTTTTTTCCTGAAAGGATAAGCGCAAGCAAAAAAACTATTTTGGCAAAAAACAGGTTTATTTACAGCTAAAGCAAAAGCTTTAATTGCAGCAAAAGAAATACGTAAGCCTGTAAACGATCCTGGGCCCGACCCAATTATAAAAAGATCAAGATCTTCTACTTGCATCGACATCTTTTTAAAAGTCTCCTCCAACTTACCAACAAGTAGTGATGCGCCTCTATTAATAACTCGATTATATTGATAGATAAGATTATTATCTTTTGTAATATTGTAAGATAAAAAATTTGAAGATGTATCTATAGATAATATGTTCATAAGTTCTTAAGTTTGTTCTTATTATGCCCTTTTTGAGAAATTACTAATTTTCTTTTTTCCATATTCAAAAATGAAAATTTTATAATTAAATATTTATCTAAATAAGGCTTTAATTTTTGGCCCCATTCAACAATGGATATACTGTTTTCATTATATAAATATTCTTCCATATCTATAGAACTCAAACTTTTTTTATCAAGCCGGTATAAATCTATATGATTTATAACTATTTTATTAATTTTATATCTTCTCACCAGAGTATAAGAAGGGCTTAAGACCTCTCCCTTATAACCTAGGCCCTTAGCCAAGCCTTTTACAAAGGTAGTTTTTCCGCCACCTAATTGCCCCTCTAATAATACAATATCTCGTTTTTTTAATATAGTAGAAAAATCCTTGCCTAAAGACCTTGTCTGAAAGGTAGATTTTGAAGTTATTATCATTTAATTAATTTTTTAATATTTTTTTCATAAGGTGGATAAATTACCCCCTTGTCGGTCACTATTGCTTTAATTAGTTTAGAAGGAGTTACATCAAAGGCAAAATTAGCCGCTTTTGTTTCTTTAGGGCAAATAAGGGCCTGTCCTAATACTTTTTTTACTTCTTTCTGGCCTCTTTTTTCAATAACTATATCACTTCCTTTTTTTAAGCTTAGGTCAAAAGTACTCAAGGGGGCTGCAACGTAAAAAGGAATATTATGATATTTAGCTAAAATAGCTAAATTATAAGTACCAATCTTATTTGCTGTATCTCCCGAAGCTGTTATCCTGTCAGCTCCCACAAGAATTTTATCTATTTGTTTATTTTGCATCAAAAATGCAGCACTGTTATCGGTAATCAAAAATGATTTTATTTTCTTTTTATTCAACTCCCAAGCGGTCAGGCGTGCTCCTTGTAAAAGAGGCCGAGTTTCGTCAATATAAACCGTAGGATTTTTACCCTGTTTTTTGGTTTTAAAAATTATTCCCAAAGCTGTTCCTTGGCCGGAAGAAGCTAAAAACCCTGTATTACAATGAGTTAGAATAGTTTCGTTCTTTTTTACTAAATTCACACCATAATCTGCAATATGTTTGCATGTTATTATGTCTTGTTGATGAATAAGTTTAGCCTCTTTAACTATATTCTTTTTGATCTGCTTAACCTCTTTTTGCCTACTTTGTAGGCTAACTTTACCTAATCTATCTAAAGCCCAAAATAAATTTACTGCAGTAGGCCGGGCCGATTCAAGGTATTTAAGAGATTGCTTTAGCTGCCTTAAGAAAACATTCTTTTTTTTAGAAAGTTTATCTAGATGTATGCAAATGCAGTAGGCAGCAAAAACTCCAATTAATGGGGCACCTCTTACCTTAAGATTTTTTATAGCCTTCCAACCAGATTTAATCGTTGCGCAATTCCGCCAGAGCTCTTTTCCGGGAAGCTTTGTTTGATCAAGATAGAATAATTTATTATTTTTAAACTTTAGTGAACGCATTTTACCTTATCTTTTTAAAAACTTTTTTTACATTTAAAAAAATTTTACCCTTAAGTTCATTTTTAGATATATTTTTTAACTCTGCTGCATACGAATAAACGGATTTTATATCTAGAGGAGTAGATTCTTTATCTCCAATTTTCATATAAGGAGAATCCGTCTCTAGAAGTAACTTATCAAGGGGGCATTTTTTTAATGAATTAATAATTTTTTTATTTTTTCGCAACAGATTAAGAGAAAACGAAACAAAACCTCCCCTATCGATTATTTGCCGTAAAAATTCAGGAGAATAAGAAAAGCAATGAAAAACTATGCTTTGGTAATTGGAAAAGTACTGATCTAAAATAGCTAAAATTCTGGGACGATTTGGATATTTATCATTATACCAGCTCTCTTTGTTGAGGCGATGATGGATTAATAAGCTTATATTATTTTCTTTTGCCAGCTCCACCCACTTTTTAAATATCTCTTCCTGTTGGTTAAGTGAAATTTTTGATTTATAGTCTAGGCCAACTTCTCCCAAGGCAACAACTTTATCGTTAACTTTTAAAAATTCTTTATATTTTTGATAAATTTCATTTGAAAAATCATTATAAAAAAAAGGATGAAAACCTAATGAATTATAAACAAAAGAATACTTTCTTGAGAGTTGTATAGATTTCCGGCTAGTCTTAAGGCCTATACTTGAATCAATAAGTTTATGCCCGAAAGCCTTAAACCAATCGGCAACCTTTAGGCTGGCACTATCTGCTAACGAATTTAGGTGGCAATGCGAATCAACTAACATCAATCCTGGGAAAAAGCGGTTTTTCCTTTTTTATTAAAAAATTATCTGAATTACCCCATTTAGCTTCTTGAGTAGAAAATGAAATATCTTTTATACCTAATTGTTTTTGAATGGAAAGGGCAGTCTTTGGCATGATTGGATAAAGATATATTGAAATAACTCTTATCCCTTCACAAATCGCATAAAGAAAAGAAAATAGTTCTTTTTCTTTTTGTTCTTTTTTTAAATTCCATGGCTTAGTATCTTCAATGTATTTGTTAATAACACCAATTAACTCAAAAAGATTATCTAGAGCCTTGCAAAATTCACCTTCAACCATAAAGTTGTCATAATCTTTTTCTAATTTAGCAAGGCTTTCTTTAAATTCAGAAGGTATATCTTTTTTAATAGATTTAACTTTTCCCGCATTATATTTCTGAGCCATATTAAGGCTGCGGTAAACAAGATTTCCCAAATCATTAGCCAGGTCGGAATTAATGCGGTTTATTAAAGCTTTAAATGAAAAATTGCCATCTGCGCCTATAAGTATCTCCCGCATCAAAAAATAACGAAAAGCATCAGCAGCCAACTCTTGATTTCCGCCTAATAAATCAGTTAATTGATTTACCAATTCAAAGGGGTTTACGATATTTCCCTTTGATTTAGATATCTTTTCTTCTTTTATTTTCCACCATCCGTGAGCAAAAATAGACTTGGGAATTTCAAGATCCAAGGCCTTTAACATTATTGGCCAAAAAATTGCATGATGCCTTAAAATGTCTTTGCCAATAAAATGGATATCTGCCGGCCAAAAACGATTAAACTTTTCTTGGTCAAACCCATACCCTATCCCGCTGATATAGTTAATTAAGGCATCAAACCAAACATAAACAATATATTCTTGGTCTATAGGCAGCTCTATCCCCCAAGAAATTCTTTTTTTAGGACGCGATATGCATAAATCTGTTAAAGAATGGTTATCCAGAAAACTTTTTACTTCATTATAACGAATTTTGGGCTGAATTAATTTAGGATTATTTTTTAAATATTTCTTAAACCAAGATTCATATTTAGACAATTTAAAAAAATAATTTTCTTCCTGAATTTTTTCAGTTTTACGGCCGCACTCAGGACATATATCCCCATCTTTAAGCTGCAATTTAGTCCAAAAAGTTTCACAACCGATACAATAAAAAGCGTTATATTTTGATTTATAAATATCTCCCTTTTTATAAAGCTTTTCTATAACGGCCCTTACAACCTTAATATGTTTTTCCCAGCTAGTGCGAACAAAAAAGTCATAAGATATATTCAGTTTTGGCCAGAGTTGCTTAAAAATATCCACCTTACTATCAATAAAATTTTTAACAGCAACCCCTTCTTTATTGGCTGCTTTTTGAATCTTTTCTCCATGTTCATCAGTACCGGTAAGAAAAAATACATCTTCGCCTTTTATCCGCCTAAACCTGGCCATAGAATCACAAATAATATTCGTGTAAGCATGTCCAATATGAGGACTGGCATTTACATAATAAATAGGTGAAGTTAGATAAAATTTTTTCATTTTTAAAACTGTACTTTCTCTACTCTATTATCTTCAAGTTCCAGGTAAACAATTTTTTTTAACACATTAACTGAAATTACTTTGCCCTTACCCTGTTTGGTAGTAATTCTCTGTCCTTCCCTGGGAAGATTTTTAGATAAATCTTTATAAATTTTGTGTTCATAAGAAAGACAGCACATAAGCCTTCCGCATATTCCAGAAATTTTACCTGAACCTAAAGGGAGTTTTTGAAGCTTTGCCATTTTCATAGTAACTGGTTCAAAATTTTTCAAGAATCGACAACAACATAATTTTTGTCCACAAGGGCCAAAACCTCCAAACAATTTAGCTTCATCCCGGGCTCCAATTTGACGCATCTCAATCCTTACTTTAAAGACCTTTGCTAACTCTTTAACCAGTTCGCGGAAATCAACTCTTTTATCAGAAATAAAATAAAAAATAAGTTTTTTCTTATCAAATGAATATTCTGTATCAACCAGTTTCATAGCTAAATTATAGTCTTTTATTTTTCGTTGACAAAGCTTCATCGCATCTTCTGCTTCTTTCCAATTGGTTTTAAGCAATTTTTTATCCTGGCCTGACATTTTCCTAATAATATTTTTATAGCTTCCAGCTTTTTTTGAAGGAAGAAAATGCTGTACGTCATTTATCTCCAGCGCCTCTCCATAGTCAATACCCCGGTCAACCTCCACTACAACGTAATCATGAACCTTTAAAGATAGATCTGTTTTATAAGTAGTTAACTGCCCTGCTTCTCTTAATCTTACCAATATTAATTGCATCTTAACCTCATTTTAATTAGATTTAGAGCTAAATTTATATTAACGGTACCAGCAGCATTATAGACCTTAAATAAATCCTCTAAAGCAATAACGGCTTCTTTGAAATTTAAATCTAAAGTTAAACTATCTGCTTCGTGATTGTTATTATACCCTGCATCATTTTTTAATTGGTTATGTAATAATATAATAAGACTTTCCAAAAATAAAGAAAAATCTTTTCTTTTGCCTGGGCCGAAGTAACCACTTCTTAATATGCTTTTTATTTTCTCTTTAGATTTTGCTAATTTAACCTTAGAATAAGGTAGGTATATTTTTCGGCAACGAGAGATAATCGTTGGTAAAATATCTTCCAGCTTAGAGCAAACAAGGCCAATAAAAGAATTCTTTGGCGATTCTTCTAAAGTTTTTAAAAATAAGTTAGCAGCTTGATCAGTCAACTTTTGAGCATCTTTTATAATTAGAATTTTTTTTGGTGAATAAAAACTTCTCCGTGACAAAAAACGGATTGCTTCTCTTATTTGATTAAACTTTATATTGATTGGATCCGGCTCAACAACCAATAAGTCCGGATGATGGCCGTCATCAACCCTTTTACAACTCCAACATTGATTACAAAATTGACTATTCTCGGCACAATTTATCAGCTTTATTAACCGGTTAATAATCAAAAACTGACCACCAATAAAAATATAAGAAGAGCCTATTATTTCCCTAGACTTTAAAACAGTAAAATAATCAATAATTTTTTCTTCTGGTTTCATATTAAAAAGGTAGGAAATAGGTTAATTAACACTTCGAATAACCGCATGCATCGCAAATAAGGCAACCTTCTTGATGCCGCAAAGCAAATCCGCAATCCGGACAAACCCCTACTACGTTTACATTATGTGAAGTTTTTTTAACCTTTACTTTTTCTTTTTGAACCTGGGAATCAGGTCCTTCTGATAAGGTAACAGCCTTGGTTTTAATCTTATCTTTTTGGTCTAATCCTCTTTTTTCAAGTACTCTTGATATAGCATCCGAACACGAAAATATTTTTTTCCCTTTATCCCAAGAAGGAGAAGGGCATCTAATACCTTTGAGTTGTTCAACTATAACTTTTATATCAATCCCTCCCCGCAAGGCAAGTGAAACTAATCTTCCTACAGCTTCAAGCTGAGAAGCCGCACAGCCACCGGCTTTGCCCATTTGAGTAAATACTTCAAAAAAGTTACCATTTTCATCTTGGTTTAAAGTAACATATAAATTACCACAACCTGTAGTTACCTTGGTAGTTGTTCCTAAAATAACCTCCGGCCTGGGTTTAGGATAAGGAACTGCCCCTTTTTCGTTTTCTTTCTTTTCTTTTTCTTTACTTATAGTTAAAACCTGTCCACTCCTGCTTCCATCCCGGTATACTGTAAGCCCTTTACAATTTAGTTTATAAGCCAATAAATATGCCTCTTTAACATCATCCAATTCAGCGGTAGAAGCAAGGTTAATTGTTTTAGAAACAGCATTATCGGTGTATTCTTGAAAAGCAGCCTGCATTTTTATATGCCAAAAAGAAGAAATATCCATAGCCGTCTTAAATATTCTTTTAGCCTTATCAGGGACTTTCTCTATCCTTTGAATACTTACCCCAGATGCAATTTTTTCCATAAGTTCTTTTGAATAAAATCCTGATTTTTTAGCATAATATTCAAAGGCTGGATCAATTTCTAACAACTTCTCCCCGTCTAAAACATTGCGAAAATAAGATAAGAAAAAGTTAGGCTCTATCCCTGAAGAAGTAGGCCCGCTGATAATGCTTATGGTTCCAGTTGGAGCAATAGTAGTTAAGGTAGCATTTCTAATTTTTATTCCCCGTTTGTGCCAATTGCTGCCTTCCCAAGCAGGAAACGCGCCTTTCTTTTTAGCTAATTCCAGAGAAACTTTTTGGGCTTCTTTTTGGATAAAATCCATTATCTCTTTAGCTAAACTGATAGCTTCTTTGCTGTCATAAGGAATTTCTAAAAAGCCAAGCATAGTTGCCCATCCCATAATGCCTAACCCTACTTTTCTGGTTTTTTTGGTATTTTTATCAATTTCCGGTAAAGGAAATTTATTAGCATCAATAACATTATCTAAAAAAAGCATACCGGTTTTTACAGTTTTTTTAAGTTTTTCCCAATCAAGGCTAAACCCTTCACCTTCTTTTTTAAGCATTTTATATAAATTTATAGAGCCTAAGTTACAGCTCTCATAAGGAAGCAGGGGTTGCTCGCCGCAAGGGTTGGTACTTTCGATTTTACCAAGATTAAGAGTAGGATTACTTTTATTTATTTTATCTATAAATACTATTCCCGGTTCACCATTGTTATATGCACACTCGGCTATTCTATTAAAGACTTCAACCGCGTCTAAGCTGCCTACAACTTTTTTAGTTTTAGGATTAATAAGATCATACTTTTGGTTACTTAAAACTTTTTCTATAAAGTCATCGGTAATTGCAACTGAAATATTAAAATTAGATATGTCCCCGTCCTTAGACTTACACTCAATAAATTGTAAAATATCGGGATGATCTACTCTTAAAATTCCCATATTTGCGCCTCGCCTTGTCCCGCCTTGTTTAACTGCCTGGGTTGCTGCATCAAAAACTTTCATAAAAGATACCGGGCCTGAAGCCACCCCACCTGTAGTTTTTACTACACTATTGTGAGACCTCAGACGAGAAAAGCTAAAACCTGTCCCGCCTCCTGTTTTATGGATAAGTGCAGTAGACTTTATCGCATCAAAGATAGACCCCATTGAATCTTCTACCGGAACAACAAAGCAGGCAGATAATTGCCCTAACTCTTTTCCAGCATTCATAAGAGTAGGCGAATTAGGCATAAATTCTAAATTTTTCATTACTTGAAAAAAGACATTTTCTAAATTTTTAATTTCTTGTTGATTGGCTCCATATTTTTGTTCAACCGAGGCAATAGCCTTAGCCACTCGTCTAAGCATTCGCTCAGGAGTTTCGATTATTCGGCCTTGGCCGTCTTTTTTTAGATACCTCCTTTTTAAGACAACAATAGCGTTTTCAGAAAAGCCCAACCTCTCCTTCATGACTGCCTCCTTTATCTTTGATTTATTTAAAAATATTGTTAAGCAACTAAAGATTTTTTCTTGCTGAATGGTTTACCCCGTTAGAGTTTTATTTCTAACGGGGTAAAAACTTTATATCACAGAAATAAAACAATGTCAAGAAAAATACTAAATATTGTATATATTTTTCTAAAGCTACACAATATATAGGAATATATACTCTTTTTAAAAAAGCAGATTTTAACTATTTTAGGAATCCTACAGTATCTCTAATTACAAGTTTAGGCTTAAAGATCACCCTTTGCGGAGGTATTTTTTTATCAATAGTTTGCCTCAATACCTTAACGGCTTCTCTAGCCATTTGATCTAGAGGTTGACGTACAGTAGTTAACATAAGATCCTGGTAGGAAAGATTGGGATTATCATCAAAACCTATTACACTTAAATCTTGAGGAACTTTGATTGAATTCTCATCAGCAAAATTTAAAACTTCACTTGCAACCTCATCGCTACAGCAAAAAATAGCAGTAGGCATGTTTTTAGATAAAAATAATTTATTAAGTTCATCTCTGGCTTTAGCTCGAGAAAAATTTGTTAGGCAAATAGAATTTGGTTTTTCTTTTATCCCGTTTTTTTTCAAGGCCGCTTTAAATCCATCTACCCTTTGATGAGCACACTGAACTTCGATATCACCGGCAAAATGAACAATTTTTTTATGCCCATGGTTAATTAAAAACTCAGTTGCCTCATAAGCGCCTTTATAGTTATCCACAGCTACAAAGCTTATATCTTGATCAGGCATTTTCCGGTTTATTACAACCAGAGGAACTTCTTCCTTTTTTAATCTTAAGAGTTGATCTCTATTAGAAATTACATCAGCCATAATAACCCCGTCTACTAAAGATGAATTAAATATGTCTTTATCCCGATATATATTAAGATGCATATCTATCTCTTTTTCATCCAAAGCCGCAGCTACTTCTCTGATGATTTTTAAAGCATAAAAAGAATAAAATATACCTTCATAACCGGGAATAATTAAACCAAAAGTATTTAATTTTCCTCCGGCTAACCGACGGGCATAAACTAACGGATGGTAATTTAACTCTTCTATGGCTTTTTCAATTTTACGGCGGTTTTGTTCACGTAAACGGATGGATTTATTAATATAACGTGAAACAGTGGCGATTGATACACCAGCTTTAGCTGCTACTTCTTTAATAGTAACTTTGGATGAAGACACAAAAACCTATCTACTAATTACGATATCACCTTCTTGGATATCAAAGCCACCTAAAACATCTTTTATGTCTGCTGCCGATATATTCTTTCGGGTTTCAATTACTTCTAAGGTTGCAACTTCCCGATTTCCCCTCATTACCTTAAGTAAAGCACCTGGACTTATTCCGGAAGCTTCACCAAGATCAAAAACTACAAACTGCTCTTCAGAGTTAACTGCAATAATCTTTCCTCTTACATCCATTGGAGTTGAAGTTTCCGGTTTCACTACAATAGGCGGTAACTCCACCGAACCAGAATCACCGGCTGTTACCTTTCGGCCTTCTTCCATGGCTTGGCTTAAATCAGTTTGTAATTCTTTAAAGGCCAAAGATTTTTCTTGCAGAACACTTTCAGCATCGGCCATTTTTTCTTCTAATGTATTTTTTTTATCTAAAGTTTCTTTAAGCTTATCCTGAAGCTTACCTTTTTGCCGGTTAGCTATTATTAACTTTCTTTTTAAGCTGATGGTTTCATCCCTGAGCTTTTTAACTTCATCAACTGCTCCTCCTCTCTGCCGGCGCTCAGCTACCAAATCCATACTCATAACTCTCAAAGCTCTTTGTTTAGTATTAATTTCCTGCTCCAATCTTTCTTTTTCTTTTTTAACCTCACTTACATCCAGGTTTAGCTCTTCATTCTTATTCTTAAATTGAGCAACTTGACTTCTAGCATCAAGTATTTCATCTTTAAGCCTATCAACTTGGGCTTCCAACTCTGCCTTCTCCTGAATAAAATCCGCCCAATAGCCATCACTTTTATCTGGACCGGCACTGGCTTCTTTCACACGAACACTTTGCGGCCTTTCTTTAAGTTTTTTTGCTAATTGATCTCTTTGGCGGACAGCTTCTTGATATTTACCTTTTAATTCATTTCTTTCTTTTTCTATTTGGGAAAGTTGCTGGTTTATACTACTAATCCTTTGGTTTAATTCTCTATTTTTTCGAGTTTCTTTTTGGTATCTTTGTTCTAAATTATTTTTTTCCTGCTCTAAAGAGTTATTAATATTTTTTAATTCTTGATTGTTTGTTTGTAATTGCGTATTTTGCGCATAAAAATTATAGGCTACAAACCCCACTCCTAAAATGATAACTAATAAAATTACAGAAACAACTTTTGTTTTATCCATTAATCCCTCCCCTTTTTTATATTCTCTTTATTTTTTTAATTATATCATTACTGATAATTAGTGTAAAGAAGTTTGTTACAATAAGTTATAAGATATTAAAACTTTTTCCGGTAATAAACCCTAAAAATATGTTGGGTGTCTAAGGTTGGTACTCCTCCTCCAAAAGGAGTATAGGTTGATTCTAAAATTCCTCCAGTATTGCCAACACCGTATTGAGCAATCAATTCACTTGACTCTTCTAACCTAAACCTTACTTCTGAAAATACCGTATGGTGTGTGCGTTTAACTACACGTGTATCATCGTTTAGTTCAGATAAATCATTGACTTTAGAATATACATATCTTAGGTAAAAACCAATTTTATCAGTAGGAAGATAGCTAGCTGAAAGCCCAACATGATTCATATTTTCATCGATAATTTGAGCCCAATAATATTCATTACGGGTATAGTCAAGGTATAAATTAATCTTGTCAGTAGGCCTAAAGCCTATGCCCACTTTAAAGATATCAAAATAGGGATAAGGCGGTAGTGGAAAATATTGGTTGTTGTAAACTTGATGAACCTCTTGATAAAAAGTTTTATTATCTTCAGCAGTAGTAGCCCACCAATCTACACTATTTAAAATACTACGGGGAAAATTATCATAAGCTAAAGTTACGTCATTAGAATGTTCCCAGCTAAAATTTAAATTCAGCCACTTAAAAAAATTATAATTAGCACCTAAACCAACCGTCTTTAAAGAGGGGTCTTTGCCATCTTCTATCTCATCATTATTATAGTAATCATCAGTTTGAGGGTCAAAAATAAAAGGATCAATACCGGCAACAGTTTTAGGCATCTTTTGATAGATACCTAAAAACTTTGTAGTGAGTTTATCGGTTAGCCTAAATTGACCTTCTAACCTGGCAATATTCTCAAGAAACTTTCCGTCGGTATCATGGACATTGCGAACATCAAATAAAGCATCTAACCGATTATCAAAAAGATTTTCCCACTCAACTCTTAAACTAATTACATCTCTGCCATAATCAATCCCATCTCCAATCCGAAAGGGCTTGATATCATCCCACCTCAAGGACGGCCCATAGAGGCCTCCCATACGGTAAGATTCAAAAGGCTTACGGAAGGTGATATGCCTTGACCAATACTCATCATCTCTGGTTTGGCGGTAACTGGCTAAAGCGCTTTCAAAGCCTTGATCCATATGAGTTAAAGATAACCTCAGCTTATAAAAAGATTCATCCCCTTTAGGATTAACCCCAAAATAATCTTTACCAAAAACTCCGCCGGAAGAGTTAACTAAACTAAGATGAAAAGCGTTGCCCCGTTTTTCAGTTTCATAGTCTGAGGTTCTATCAGTTTCAGTATAAGAGGTAAGCCCTTCCAATAAAAGTTCTGTATTATCTCCTAAGCCGATATTTGCATCGAGGCCAAATACATTATTGAAAACATCTAAAGACCTCTTATTGTAACCAAACTTTCCGCCGTAGGTAAAACCTAAAACGATATTGTCTAAATTTAAATATTTTGCCCGTAAAGCAGAAGACCAAGTGTTGAAACTATCATAATCCTGCCAGAGCTCTTTAGGAGAAGCTGCGGTAAAATCAATATTTATACCTTCTAAATCGTAGTTTAATGCAAAACCGCGCAAAGCAGTAAGGCGAGTCCCGTAAGAATCACGAGTAAAATAGGCTAAAGCATCATCAAATTTACCCTTATAATACCCTACCGGAGCTGCCCCGGAATTAAGATTACCCGGTTTCCAATTCACAATCCACTCTGACTCTTCCCAATAGGTTCTGTTTCCGGTAATTTTAAGCGGGTCATCTGAGATATAGTCAGCATTTTCTAAGGCAGCCGGAAATATTTTTAAGCTAAGCGGATCGCCTTTATAGCTAAATTCTAACTTTCGAAGCGGCCAAAAGTCACGATTAATTTCTTGCTCTTTAATCGTAAAAACATTGCCATTCATACTTGTAATGCTTACCTGAGAAGTTTTGCCATCAACTACTTTTAACTCCGGTAAATTAAAAGAATCTGCATTGAGGTTAGTATTTACTGACTGGTTTACAGTATAACGATTATTGGACCAATATAAGTATTGGATATCTGCACTATCCCCTCCTGCACCATCAATAGTAACTTTATTACTCTTCCCGATAAAACTCCAGGGGCTAATATCAAAGTTACTGTGAAAACCCCAACCTTGGTCTTGGGGATAGTCTAGCTGGAATGACAAACGACTAAAAATTGCCGGATCAAAAGTGTTTTCCCGCCGGTTATAAGCAGTGCTATCAAGAATGCGCCAATTCTCCTCATTTAAATCAGCATTGGCTCTTTTCCAGATAGTTTCACCTGATTCAACGCCAAAACTTAATTGATAATCACCTTTTAAAGAAAATTTAGACTCTTTTTCTTCCGGTTGTTCAACGATAGGTTCTTGAGGAGAGGGCGGCTTTGTGCCTTTTACTACTTTTTGGCTAGTCTTTCTTTTAGATGCTGGTTTTGCTTTTGAATATCTATCCAAAGCTTTTTCAACTTCTTGTTTACGCAATTGATTTAAATATTCTTTAGCTTTACTGTTGTCAGGATTAATTTGAAGGGCTTTTTCAAACTCAACTTTTGCTTGCTGGAACCACCCTTGATTAATGCATTTTTCTCCAGTTTCAACCAGATAAGCATCTCCGGAAAGAGCAAAAACTGAAGGCAGGCAAAAAAAGATAATTAAAAAAGATAAAAATCTCTTCATTGATATCATTTTATCAAAAAAAATAACGTTTACAATAGCTATTTGACTGAATATTATCTATCAAATACCTTATTTTCATCTACATTTTTTGGCGGGCGTGATTTCCAGCGCCGGTGAACCCAACTCCAATGCCCCGGCCTTTTTTCAATCCACTTTTCTATAATTTTTGTAAAATTAGCTGCATTAAGCAGAATTGTTTCATTTTTATCTTTTCCTGAAATTAAATCTTCTTCCGGAAATATCTTAAGGCCATGTCTTTTTTCTCCCTTCCTATATATATAGGAAGGGACCAAAGCCGCTTTAGTACGTAAAGATAAAATTATCGGCCCAATTGGAGTTGCCGCTAATTTGTTAAAAAACTTTACCCAAACTCCACCGGTGCCAAAATTTTGATCCATTAAAATTATCACTATTTCATTTCTAGCCAAAGCATTAATTATTCCCGATACACAGGCTCGGCGCGGATAAACAGAGATATTTTTCACCCCGGCATCTGTTCTTAATTTATGAAAATGGGCCTCTGCGTATTTATCCCGCATCGGCCTGGTCACCAGGTTTACCGGATATCCTTCTGCTGCAAGACGCAGGCTCATCAAAGGAAAGTTTCCATAGTGAGCCGTAACTAAAATTACACCCCTGCCTTTGGCCAAAGCTTGATCTAAATTATCTTTGCCTTCAATCTTAACCGGTTGATGTATTTTTTTGATATTATTAAGGTAATAGATAAGTTCAAAACCGCCCTCTGCAATAAAAACGAAAAATTGCTTAGCAATTTTTTTTCTCTTACTTAAAGAATAGCTGGGAAAAGCTATCGAAAGGCTGTCTAAGGCAATTTTTCGATGCCGGGGCAAAACTAAATAAGCTAAGGATCCTAAAATTTTACCCAAAAAAAGATTTACCCCAATAGGTACCACTCCGGACAAAAAGGTAAAACTTTTGATAAAACAGAGGCCAACTTTTCTTCTTAATAATTTCTTTTTTTCTTTTTTATCCATAGGAAACAAATTATAACAAAGCTTTTGGTTTAATCAACTTTCTTCTTAAAAAATATAACTGTTAAAAAGATAAAAGATAAAATCACAAACCATCCTTTTCTTTTATTATAAAAACTTCTTTTTCTATCAACCGGAACTTGAAAATTTGCTTGAGCCTTAACAAACAAATTATCTTTATCTTTTTTCAATTTAGTTACATAACCTTCTGGGGAAACCCATCCGCTAATTCCACTATTTGCAGCTCTTACTATGGGTATTCTATTTTCTATAGCCCGCAAAACCATAATTGATAAATGCTGCCCTGCTTCCGGCTGCCCATAAAACCAACTATCATCGGTAATATTTAATAAAAAATCTTTATTCTTTGCTACCTCAGCTACATAGTAAGGAAAGATATCTTCAAAACAAATAAGAGCGGCAAAGGTTTTACCTTGAAAAGAGAAGCTTTTTCTTTCTTCCCCGGGGGTAATATCACCGATACTATTTAAAACTTCAATAAACTTTAGGTATTTCCGTAAAGGAACGTACTCACCAAAAGGAACTAGTTTAATTTTATTATAGGTTTCAACCAAATTGCCGCTTTTATTGAAAAATAAAGCAGAATTATAGTAAGCGGCGCCTTCTCTAGTAATTGCTCCAATAAGAATATTCCTTTTGTTCTCTTTGACAAAGTTAGCAATTAACTTACTATCCCCTTTATCTGAAAGATAAGGCCAAGCTGCTTCAGGAAGTATAATAAGATTATCTTCCGGAGTCCTTTCTATTAAAATAGAGAAACTTTTTAAGATTGCTTCCTTACCCTTTAGCCTAAGAAGCTGCTTATCTAAAATATTTGGCTGGATTAATGAAACACCTATTTTTTTTCTTGATTCTTTTTCTTTAAGCCGAAAAGATGAATAAGTTATTATTACTGCAAATATAAATAAAAGAAAAAATAACCTTTTTAGAATTTCTTTATAAGCTCTTTTTTGTTTAGCATTTTTACTTTTATGAAGAGTTATTATTTCCCAAATTAAAAAATTAACCAAAACTATAGTAAAACTGATTAATTTTGTACCTCCGATATCAGCAATTTGAATTAAATAAGGATGGTTAAATTGAGAATATCCTAAATTCGCCCAGCTAAACCCACACCAAATAATTT
>JAIPHS010000023.1 GCA_021735105.1 Candidatus Omnitrophota bacterium | reverse complement strand
TGCATCCTTCAGTAATTGATAGTCTGGTTCAAGAAATGCTTATAACTAAAGATTTACCTATGGCAACTGTTAAGAAAAAAATTGAAGAAAAAAATCAAATTGATAATCCTAATATAGTAAAAGTTATCTGTGATAAATTCGACTTTGCAATTTACTTTTCTCGGCTCCCAATACCTTACTATCGCAACAAGAATAAAAATGGCAATCTCGGAATTTCTTACAGCCCCTATTACAAACATCTGGGAATTTATGCCTACAGCAAAGATTTTCTTTACACCTTTAAAAATTTACCAGTTTCTCAATTGGAAAAAGCAGAAAAACTAGAGCAGCTTAGAGCCCTTGAAGCCGGATATGAAATAAAAGTTATTGAAACTCATTTTGATTCTTTTGGAATTGACACATCCGACGATCTTTATGAAGCTGAAAAAGTATTAATGCAAAAAGGGTACGCATAATTATGAAACAAAAAAAATTAATTATTATTGCCGGCCCCTGCGCTATAGAAGATGAAAGAACTACTACAAATATCGCATCTTACCTAAAAGATAATCTTTCTGATTTACCAATTAAACTTATTTTTAAAGCAAGTTTTGATAAAGCAAATAGAACTTCGGTTGATTCCTACCGTGGGCCGGGATTAAGAAATGGCTTAAAAATATTAAAAAACATTAAAGAAAAAACCGGGCTCCCCGTATTAACCGATGTTCATTGCTGCCGCCAGGTAAAAGAAGTTAAAAAAGTTGCCGATATCATACAAATTCCAGCTTTTCTTTGCCGTCAAACCGATCTAATAATTGAGGCAGCTAAAACAAAAAAAATCATCAATATCAAGAAAGGCCAATTTGTGTCTCCGCAAAACATAAAATATATATTGAAAAAAATAGAGTCAACGGGAAATAAGAATATTTTTATTACCGAACGCGGCTTTTGTTTTGGCTATAATAATTTAGTGGTTGATTTTCGCGCATTTCAAATTATGAAGAATTTTGGTTATCCAGTTATCTTTGATGCTACTCATTCACTTCAACGCCCTTCGGCTGAATCAGGAATATCAGGAGGAGATAGCCAATTTGTCAAACCGCTTAGCCTGGCAGCAGCTGCCGCAGGAGCAGGCGGGTTCTTTTTTGGGGTTCACCCTCACCCAGAAAAAGCCTTGTCAGATCCTTTTACAACCTATAAACTTAATAAGATAAAAACTCTTATTCAAAAAATATTAACTGTAAGAGAAGCCCTTGCTTAATTTTTTTAATTTAAAAATAAAAATGACAAAAAAAGTAAAAAAACTCAATAAAAAAACTATTCTCAACTGGGCTAAAGATGTGTTTATCACCGAAGCCGAAGGCTTAGAAAATGTTAAAACAAAATTAGGAAAAGATTTTTTTGAATCAATTAAAATTACCTCAAAATGTAAGGGCCGGCTTATTATTTCCGGAATGGGTAAGGCTGGTATAATCGGCCAAAAATTTTCCGCGACTCTTTCTTCAACCGGTACATCAAGTTTTTGGCTTCACGCGGCTGAAGCAGTGCATGGTGACTTAGGAAGAATTAAAAAAAATGATATTGTAATAATTTTGTCTTACAGCGGCCAAACTGACGAAATAAAAAGCCTGATTCCTTTTATTAAAAAAATTGGTTCAAAAATTATCGCAATAACCGGCAACATAAAATCAAATTTAGCTCAATACTCAGATGTAGTAATTGATGTTGCCGTAGATAAAGAAGCTTGCGGGCTAGGCCTGGCTCCAACTACATCTACTACCGCAATGCTAGCAGTTTGCGATGCAATTTCAGTAGTTTTACAAAAAATAAAAGGTTTTAAAGAAAAAGATTTTGCTTCTTTTCACCCTAGAGGTTCTTTAGGGAGAAAACTTCTTCTTAAGGTATCAGATATTATGAGAAAAAAGAAATCAAACCCTGTAGTCAGCACAGAAGCTTTAGTTGATCAGGTTTTGTTAAAAATTACTTCCGCGCATGCAGGAGCTGCTACTGTTGTAGATAAAAAAAATAAGATAATCGGGATATTTACCGACGGTGATTTGCGCCGAAACTTAAAAAAAGATCGAAATATTTTAAATAAAAAAGTTAAACTTGTTATGTCAGCTAAACCTACAGTTATCAAAGATAGTGATCTAGCCTCACAAGCCCTTAAAATTTTAGAAAAAAAGAAGATAGATGAACTTCCGGTTGTTGATAAAAACAATCACCCGGTCGGAATGCTTGACATCCAAGACCTAATTACAGCCGGCTTGATATAGGTTTTAATGTTACGTTCCGATAGAAGACGGACGAAAAGACGATAGACGAACAAAATAAAAAATGAGAAAAAAGAATATAAGAGAGATAAAGAAAAGATTGGCTAAGATTAAACTTCTAATTTTAGATGTTGATGGAGTTCTCACCAAAGAAGAAATAGTTTATGACGATCACGGCAGAGAACTTAAAATGTTTAATGTAAAAGACGGTTTGGGAGTATACCTTCTTTCGATTATTGGAGTAAAAACTATTTTTCTTTCAGCCAAAAACTCTCCGATTTTAAAAAAACGGGCAAAAGACATGCATGTTGTTGAGGTGCGCGGCGGAAAAATACCTAAAGAAGGAGAATTAGAAGAAATCAAAAGTAAATACCAAGTAGAAGAAGAAGAAATTTGTTTTATCGGAGACGATATAATTGATTTAGGAATGATTGAAAGGTCTGGAGTCGGAATAGCAGTAAAAAACTCAAGCTCTGAAATAAAAAAAAGTTCTGACTATATCACCACGCGCCGTGGCGGCGAAGGGGCAGTACGCGAAATTGCAGACCTGATAATAAATGCCAAGAATGCCAAAAAAAAGATCTTAAATTTCATCAAAAGCCCTAAATAAGTCACTGGTATTGACTTTATCTTCTTATCTGATATAGTAATGTTCCTTTAAGAGGAAAAATTATGCGTTATACAATATACTTAATTTTTATATCAGTCTTCTTTTTTGCGTCTGTACCGGTTAGCCAAGGGAGCACTAAACAAAAAATAGACGATTTTTACCTTTCTAATTTTAAAAAAGATGGTTCAAGCGATTGGGAAATTGAAGGAAAAGAGGCAATAGTAGATGGTGACTACATAAATATCAAAACTATGAGCGCCAATTACTATACAGATGGCGACACAATATCAGCTAAATCAAACAAGGCAAGATTGAATAAAAAAAACCAAAACATTCAGCTTGACGGTAATGTGGTAATAGAGAACAAAGAGGGCTGGAATCTTAAAACTGAGCACCTTGATTGGCAGCAAAAAAAGAATTATATAAAAACCGATTCTCCCGTACATACCGAAAAAGATGAATTTTTAGTCAAAGCTGAAGGATTATACGCTGATTCTCAACTTAAGAAAGCTGACTTTAAAAAAGATGTCCAAGTTACTTATAGAGAAAAAGACAAAAAAGATGCTACTACAATAAACTGTGATGGGCCGCTTGAGATAGACTACAACAAAAGTCAAGCGACTTTCAAAGATAACGTAGTGGTAAATCATGCCCAAGGAAAGCTTTTTTCAGATGCGGCAACTCTCTTTTTTGACAGAAAAGAAAAAGCAATTACAAAAATTGTATCTGAGGGGCATGTAAAAATTGTACGGGATAGTAATGTTACCTTTGCTAAAAAAGCTACTTACTTAGCCGGTGAAGAAAAACTTATTTTAGAAGGCAGCCCGCGTTTAATTTATTTTCCCGATGAAGAAAATAATGGTTCTTCTGGTTTTTTCGGAATGGATTAAAATTAAAATAACATCGATAACTCAAAATGCGTCTTTTAGAAGTTAAAAATTTAACTAAAAGCTACGGTACAAATACTGTGGTAAAAGACTTGTCACTTTCGGTAAAAAGGGGAGAAGTTGTAGGTTTGCTCGGTCCAAACGGCGCCGGTAAAACTACTAGTTTTTATATGATTGTAGGGGTTATCCCGCCTGACAACGGCAAGATATTATTTGATAATGAAGATATTACTTATTTGCCTATTCACCTGCGGGCAAAATTTGGTATCGGATATCTTTCACAGGAACCATCTGTATTTAGAAAGCTTACTGTTGAAGAAAACATATTGGCAATACTTGAAACTTTACCAATAAACCGCAGTCAAAGGTTAAGCAAACTAAATGAACTTTTAGATGAATTAAGAATATCCCATCTGCGTAAAAACCAAGCTTATACCTTAAGCGGAGGGGAGATGCGTAGATTAGAAATTACCCGAGCCTTGGTAACAAACCCTTCTTTTCTTTTACTTGATGAACCTTTTTCCGGAATTGATCCAATCGTAGTAAAAGAAGCTCAACAAATAATCGGCGAACTAAAAGATAAAGGGCTGGGTATCCTAATTACAGATCATAATGTCCGTGAGACGCTTTCAATTACAGATAGAGCTTATTTAATCACCGAAGGCCAGATATTAACCACGGGAAATTCCGAAGAACTGATTAACCACGATCAGGTTAGAGAAGTATATCTCGGTAAAGATTTTAAAATGTAAAACACAGATGTACACAGATAGACGCAGATACACACAGATAAATAACTAAAGGGAGAGTGGACTTATGGAAGTTAATGTTAAAAAAATCGATAAGCTAAAACACAAGTTAGATATAAAATTAAGCGGCAAAGAATTTACTGAAAAAAAGGATAAGTTTTATCTCCAGGCTTCAAAAAAGTTAAAAGTACCCGGCTTTAGGCCGGGAAAAGCACCTATTGATTTAATTAAAAAGCATCATAAAAAAACACTTCAAGATGAATTTATAAAACAACACCTTCCGCTAATTTACCAACAAGCTTTAGAACAAAGTGAAATTATACCTGCAGGATTACCTCAAGTTTCCGATATAAAAATAACTGATCAGGCTTTAAGTTTTATGGCTGAAGTAGAAATACAGCCAAAAATAGAGATAAAAGAAGGCCTTTACAAGAATTTAAAAATCAAGAACCAAAAAACTGCCCCCGGCCTTAAACAGGTAGAAGAGATGATAAAAAAATTCAAAGAAGAAGTTAAAAAAGTAGCCCAAAAAGACCTTAATGAAGAAAAATTAGCCAAATGGGCTTCTTATCCGGATATGGATTCCTTCAAAGATGCGATTAAAACTCAGCTCCACCTTGACAGTTTACAAAAAAGAAGGCAAAATATTGACAATCAAATCAAAACTTATCTTCTTAAGTCCGTTAAAGTTGAGGTACCAAAAGCAGAAATAGAAAGATACCATAAACAATTAGTTAGCCGGCAGATACAGCAGCTACAGCAGCAAGGGGTAAAGCAACAAGATCTTGAAAAATATAGGAGCGATTTTGAAAAAAAACTAGAACCCATGGCAAAAGACGAAGTAAAATTTTTCTATATTTTACGAGCCATCGCAAAAAAAGAAAATATAAAAGAAGATCGGCAGATGGCTGAAACCGTATTAGGTCTTATTTTAAGCGAAGCAAAAATTATTTGATCACTACCTAAGTATGGATCAAATAATAACATTAAGTATAAGGCACTTCGCTGAGTAATTCAGCTCAGTGCCATTAAAAATAAAGGTATTCGCTAAATAATTGCATTTTTAATGGGAGGTTAAATGAAAAATCAGACTTATGTTCCAATGGTTATCGAAAAAACTGGACGGGCTGAACGAGCTTATGATATTTTTTCTCGGCTTCTTAAAGATAGAATAATCTTTATTGGAACACCGATAGATGATAATGTTGCCAATGTAGTTATCGCGCAAATGTTATTTTTACAGATGGAAGACACAAAAAAAGATATAAGTTTATATATTAATTCACCCGGAGGAGCAATAACTGCTGGAATGGCAATTTATGATACAATGCAATTTGTAAAATGCGGCGTTGCCACCTATTGCATCGGGCAAGCAGCATCTTTAGGGGCTTTACTTCTTGCCTCTGGAACTAAAAATAAAAGATTTGCTTTGCCAAATTCTAGAATAATGATTCATCAACCTTGGGGTGGGTATCAAGGAACAGCGGCAGATATAGCTATTCATGCTAAAGAAGTAATAAACGTAAAAGAAAGAGTAAATAAGATTCTATCTAAGCATACCGGCAAACCTTTAAAACAGATCGAAAAAGATACCGACCGTGATTATTTTATGTCAGCATCAGAATCTAAAAATTATGGAATAGTAGATGATGTTATTGGTAATGCTAAAAAAAACAAATAGGCTAAAAACAGAGGAGATAGCATGAAACGCAAAAACTTAATGACTCCAGGGCCTTCGCCGGTTCCTTCTTTTTTAAGAGAAGCTTTGGCTAAAGAGATAATTCATCACAGAACAGATGAATTTAGAAGTATTTTAGCAGATGTTCACCAAGGGCTGCAAAATCTTCTTTTTACCAAAAATCCTGTAGTTGTACTTTCAGCTTCCGGGACAGGAGCAATGGAAGCAGCTGTTAGCAATCTTTTTTCAAAAGGCGATAAAGTTGTTGCAATATCCGGAGGAAAATTTGGCCAGCGTTGGACTGAAATTGCAAATAATTTTTCCTTAGATGTAATTGAATTCAAGATAAATTGGGGTAATGCTCCCGAACCTAAAAAATTAGAAAAAGTTCTCAATGAAAACCAAAACGTAAAAGCAGTTTTGACTACTCTCTGTGAAACTTCAACTGCAACAGTATATGATACTGAAAGCATTGCCAAAATTGCCAAAAGCGCAGGTGCAATAAGTGTAGTCGATGCAATAAGCGGCCTGGGCCAAGATAAACTTCTCACCGATCAATGGGAAGTTGATGTAGTGGTTAGTGGCTCTCAAAAAGGATTGATGCTGCCGCCCGGCCTTTCTTTTTTAAGTATAAGCGATAAAGCAAAAGAATTACTAGAAAAATCTGATTTACCTAAATATTATTTTGATTTAAAAAAAGCAATAAGTAAACATGAAACCAACGATACACCTTACACCCCAGCCGTTACTCTTGTAGTTGCTTTAGCAGCTGCTTTGGACGCTATTAATAAAGAAGGAGTAAAGGCGCGCTGGGAAAAGTTTGAAAAACTTGCTAAGGCTGCTCAATCTGCAGCAAAAGCCTTAGGGCTTACTATTCTTTCAAGCCGGCCTTCAGCTTCAGCAACCGCAATTAAAATGCCTGAAAATATAAAATCTTCCCAAGTTGTAAAGATCTTAAGAGATAAATATGGCTTAAGTATTGCCGGCGGCCAAGCTCAGTTAAAGGATAAAATAATAAGGATAGCTCATATGGGTTGGATAAACGCGCAAGATTTAATCGCATGTTTTTCATTGCTTGAGGCCGTACTTAAAGAGGTAGGGCATCAATTTAAGACCGGCAGTTCGCTTATGCGGCTAGAGGAGGTTATCTATGGCTGATAAAGTTTTAATATCTGATAAATTACGTAAAGAAGGTATTCAAATTTTAGAAAATGCCGGCTTTCAAGTCGATTGTAAATATGGGTTATCCCCGGAAGAACTAAAAGAGGAAATAGCTGATTATCAAGCAATAGTTATCAGAAGCGGCACAAAACTTAACGCAGACATTCTCAAAGCAGCTAAAAATCTAAAATTTATCGCCAGAGCAGGAGTCGGAGTTGATAATATCGACATCAAAGCCGCCACTAACTCTGGAATAATTGTTATGAATGCACCCGGCGGAAACACTATTTCAACCTGTGAACAAACTTTTGCCTTACTTCTTTCGGTTGCAAGAAACATTCCTTTTGCCTATAACTCTTTAAAAGAAAAAAAATGGGAAAGGTCAAAATTCAAAGGAACAGAGCTTTATCTTAAAAAGCTGGGCATAATCGGATTAGGAAGAATTGGAAAAGAAGTAGCTAAACGAGCTTTATCTTTTGGTATGGAGGTATTAGTTTATGATCCTTTTTTGCAAAAGGAAATTGCTGAACGCCTGGGAGTTGAATCAGTTAATTTAGGCGAATTAATTAAAAATTCAGATTTTATTACAGTTCATACACCCTTAACTAAAACGACTAAAAACCTTATCTCAGGCAAAGAATTTAACATGATGAAACCTAGCGCCTATATTATAAACTGTGCTCGGGGAGGAATTGTAAATGAAGATGCTTTAGCTAAAGCCCTGGCTGATAAAAAAATAGCCGGAGCAGCCGTAGATGTTTATTCTCAAGAACCTCCTTTGACGCTAAAATTTATTGATTCCGAAAAATTAATCGCAACTCCGCATCTCGGTGCATCAACAAAAGAAGCGCAATTGAACGTTGCAATTGAAGCAGCTAATTCAATAAAAGACGCTCTATTGGGAAAATCGATAAATAATGCAATAAATTATGCTCAGCTTGAACCAGAAACCTATCAAGCCATGCAGCCTTATTTTAATCTTGCTGACAAGATGGGCTCCTTTATTTCTCAGCTTACCGAGGGCGCAATAAAAACTGTGACAATATCCTACCTGGGAAAAATATCGACTCAAAAAGTAGATATTATCGGAGGAATGTTTTTAAAAGGCCTGCTCTCTCAGCAAGTTGAAAAGGATATAAACCAAATTAACGCTATAGATGTAACCAAAGAACGCGGAATAAAAATAGAACAAATTAAAGCACCTGAAGAAGAAGAATATATTAATTCTCTCCGGCTTAAAATAACTACCGATAAAGATGAAAAAATCCTAGAAGGAACTCTTTTTGCAAATTCTGATCCTCGTTTTGTAAATATGGATGGGGTTTCACTTGAAGTATCTCCATCAACTTACATGTTAGTTATAAACAATAAAGATATGCCCGGTGTAATTGGCTTTTTAGGAACTACTTTGGGTAAAGTTAATGTAAATATTGCTGGAATGAGCTTAGGTAGGCATACCCCAAAAGGTACAGCTCTTACCATTCTTAACTTAGACAATGCACCTGGAGAAAAAGTAATTGAAAAAATTAAAGCTAACCCAAACATAGTATCGGTTAAGCCGATAAGACTTGAATAAACTTATGAATACTGTATTAGTTGGCCTGCAATGGGGAGATGAGGGTAAGGGTAAAATAATCGATTATCTATGCCGTGACGCAGATATTATAGTTCGTTTCCAGGGCGGCAATAATGCCGGCCACACTGTAATAACTAATCAAAAAAAATTTGTCTTCCATTTAATCCCATCTGGTATTTTACACAAAAATAAAATATGTGTTATCGGGCAAGGAGTAGTTGTAGATCCTGAAGTTCTTTTAGATGAGATTGAAATTTTAAAAAAAGCTGGAATATCTGTTACGAGTAAAAATTTAAAAATATCAAATTTTTGCCATATCATTATGCCCTATCACCGAATCATCGATTCTCTGCGCGAGCAAAAAAGAGTACAAAAAATCGGTACAACCAAAAGAGGAATCGGGCCTTGCTATAAAGATAGAGTTTCTCGCTGCGGAATAAGAATGGGGGATTTTATTAATAAAGATTCCTTTGCCTTCAAACTAAAAGATAATTTACGCGAAAAAAACCCTATTTTTAAAGACGCTTATGGGCAAAAAGGGTTTAAATTTAACTCTGTATACAACAAATATAAAAAATTAGCTCAAAAAGTAAAACCTTTCGTTTGTGATATAACTGACTATTTTTATAAAAAACAAGATAAAAATTTTCTTTTTGAGGGCGCTCAAGGAACCTTTTTAGATATCGATGCAGGAACTTATCCTTTTGTTACTTCCTCGTCAGTGGTCGCCTCTAATGCACTACTCGGTTCCGGATTGCCTTTTATTAACTTAAAAAAAAGAATTGGAGTTGCCAAGGCTTACACAACTAGAGTAGGAGAAGGGCCGTTTCCAACAGAATTAAGTGGAAAAATACTAGATTATTTGCAAGAAGAAGGAGGAGAATTCGGCGCAACAACCGGCCGGCCGAGAAGATGCGGTTGGTTAGATTTAGTTTTGCTGAAAAGAGCTATAAAAATCAATAATATAAATACTTTAATTATCACCAAACTAGATGTTTTGGGCAATTTAGATAAAATTAAAGTTTGCCTGAAATATAAAAAAAATAAAAAAATAGTTAAAAATTTTCCTTATTCTTTAGAAAATATAAAACCAATATATAAAGAATTTAAAGGCTGGGAGAAGGATATCAGTAAAATTAAATCCTTTACTAAGCTACCTAAAAAAGCAAAGGATTACCTTAATTTTATGGAAAAATATCTAGAGGTTTCGATTAATTTTATATCAGTAGGTAAAGACAGAGAAGAAATCCTTAAAAAAAGAAGGAGGGAAAGTTAGGATGGGTTTGATTTTTGTTTTCGCAAGTTCGTTATTAGCTTTAATTTTTTGTGGTTGTCTAATTCGTTGGATATTAAAGCAACCTCAAGGCAATGAAAGTATGATTAAAATCAACAATTATATCTTTGAGGGCGCAAAGGGTTACCTGCGCCAGCAATATAAAATAGTTGGAGCATTTTTTGTTGTTGTCTTTTTGGTATTACTGGCAATGGTTTTAAAAGGCTTACTTGTAATATTCGTTCCTTTTGCTTTTTTAACAGGAGGAATATTTTCAGGATTTTCTGGTTTTTTAGGAATGTATATTTCAACAAAATCAAATGCCCGTACTACCCAAGCCACAACTTTTAGTTTAAATAAAGGCTTAAGAGTTGCTTTTAGCGCTGGAATGGTTATGGGGCTTATGGTTGTCGGTTTAGGATTAATATTTTTAACCGGCTGGTTCGTATTTTTAAAGCTATATTATTCAAATAATCCGCTTCCTTAGGGAAGCGTCCTTTTTACCACCATTACCTCAAACTTACTTTGCTTTGGAATGGGTGCTTCAGGCTATGCCCTCTTTG
>JAIPHS010000022.1 GCA_021735105.1 Candidatus Omnitrophota bacterium | reverse complement strand
AGCTTCTCCGGCAACAGTAGTAGCGTCAGCCATTAAAGGTGAGATCGCTGACCCGCGAAAAATCTTATCTTAAGGAGGTTATTTATGCGGATAAATGATATTTTAAAGTTAGCCGAAACCAAATCTGCCAGTGATATTCATTTTACAGTAGGCCTCCCTCCGATTTTACGGATAGATGGAGAGCTGGTTATTACCGACTTTGAATCTTTAACTAAAGAAAGTTCTAAAACGTTAATTTATAGTATGATCAATGATACGAGAAAAGCATCTTTTGAAAAGAATCGGGAGTTAGATTTTTCATTTACCTTACCCGGTATGGACCGTTACCGAATCAATGTTCATTATCAACGCGGTAATGTTGAAGCAGCTTTAAGAAGAGTTCCTGAGCAAATTCCATCTATTGAGTCATTAGGCTTGCCGGATATTGTTTTTGATTTAATAAAAAAACCAAATGGTTTAATTTTAGTTACCGGGCCAACCGGTACCGGCAAAAGCACAAGTTTGGCCGCGATGGTTGATTTTATCAATAAAAACAGAAAAGAACTTATTATTTCTATTGAGGATCCGATAGAGTTTGTTTACAAAAATCAAAAAAGTATTATTAAACAGAGAGAAGTTTTTGCCGATACACATTCTTTTCCCGAAGCCTTAAAAAGGGGGCTTAGACAGGATCCGGATGTTATAGTGGTGGGTGAGATGAGAGATCTTGAAACTATCACAACAGCTCTGACGGCAGCAGAAACCGGCCATCTTGTTCTTGCGACCTTGCATACACCGGACGCTCCTCAAACCATACAAAGAATTATCGATGTTTTTCCTCCGCATCAACAAAGACAGGTGACTGTCCAGCTTGCTGAAAGCCTTCAGGCGGTCGTTTCGCAAGTTTTACTGCGCCGAGCCGAAGGCAAAGGGAGGGTATTAGCTACAGAGGTAATGGTTTCAACTCCGGGAATAAGGAATTTAATCAGAGAAAATGATATCGCTCAAATTCCCTCTTTGATTCAAATGGGCAGACAGCATCAAATGCATACTATGGATAAATGTTTAAAAACTTTTTATAAAAAAGGGTTGATCACCAAAGAGACAGCTTTACGGAAAATAAAAAATTTAGCAGAATTTAACAGTTTATAAAAATGATTTTAAAAGGTAAAGTATTTAAGTTTGGCGATAATATCAATACAGATTGGATAATTTCCGGACGTTATAAATTTTCTATAACTGACATGAAAGAACTGGCTCACTATTTATTTGAAGATATCCGTCCGAATTTCCATCAAGAAATAGTTGTCAATAAATCTATAATTGCTGCCGGTGACAACTTTGGCATGGGTTCGTCTCGTGAACAAGCTCCTTGGGTAATAAAAGAAGCTGGAATAATTTGTGTTGTTGCTAAAAGTTTTGCCCGCATTTTTTATCGCAATGCATTTAATATTGGGCTTGCTTTAATTGAGGCTGATACTGACTTGCTTAAAGAATCTGATGATATAAGTATGGATTTAGACAAAGGAAAAATTAAAAAAAACAATAAAGCGGTATCTGCTTTTAAGCCCTGGAATGGCTTTCAAAAGAAATTAATAAAATCTGACGGTATTTTTAATTATTTGGATAAATATAAAGGATTTTCAATTTAATTATGAGTTATAAAGTTACACTTATTCCCGGCGACGGCATCGGCCCGGAAGTTATTCAGGCTGCTTTAGTATGCGTGGATGCGCTTGGCCTAGATATCAAATGGGAGAAAAGAATTGCTGGTAAAACTTCTATGGGCCAAGGCGGAGAGTTATTGCCTAAAGACACTATTGATTCAATTAAAAGTAATAGAATAGCTTTAAAAGGGCCGATTACAACACCGGTAGGCAGTGGTTTTCGTTCGATTAATGTTGCCATAAGACAGCTGTTTGATCTATATGCATGTCTTCGGCCGATCAAGTCTTTTAATAGTCCTAAGGCTTTGTATAAAGATATAGATTTAGTAATTGTTCGTGAAAACACTGAAGACCTTTATGCTGGCGTGGAATTTAAAGAAAAAGATTCAGATACAGATAAGTTGCTTGAGAGTATTAACAAAATGGCAGAAAAAAAAGTTAGGCCAGGCAGCGCTATATCTATCAAGCCAATTTCACGAAACGCTTCAGAAAGAATAATCAAATTTGCTTTTGAATATGCTCTGGGAAATAACCGGAAAAAAATTAGCTGTATCCATAAAGCTAATATTATGAAATATACTGATGGCCTTTTTTTAGATAGTTTTATCCAGATAGCTCAAAACTATAAAGGTAAAATTGAGTATAATGATGTTATTGTTGATAACTTAGCTATGCAGCTTACTCAAAAACCGGAAAATTTTGACATGTTAGTCTTACCCAATCTTTATGGAGATATAATCTCTGATTTAGGGGCAGGATTAGTGGGGGGCCTCGGCCTTGCACCAGGAGCAAATATCGGTCAAAATATTGCTGTATTTGAACCGACTCACGGAAGTGCTCCCAGGCATGCCGGAAAAAATAAAGTAAATCCTACTGCTACAATTTTATCAGCTGCTTTGATGATTAAGTATTTAGGAGAAACAGAAAAAGCATTAAGGTTAGAAAAAGCAGTTGCTGCAGTGTTTAAAGAAGCTAAAGTTTTAACTTATGATTTAATGCCTGACCGTAACGATCCTAATGCAGCTACCACCCAAGAGTTTGCAGAAGCTGTAGTCAAACAAATAAAAAACCTTTAAGATGGTAAAAAAAATATCAATTATTGGAGTTGGAGGAGTAGGTTCTAATTTAGCTTTTAATATTTTAAATAATCTAAGCATTGAACAACTTGTTCTATTGGATATAAATCAAGACCAGGCTAAAGCAGTTGCTTATGACCTAGAGGATACCCGTGGTATTTTAGATTTTTCAACTCAGATTGAAGGAACTAAAAATTATTCAAAAATTAGAAGTTCTGATATTGTCGTTTTTTCAGCGGGAATCCCTCGTAAAGAAGGAATGAGCCGTCTTGACTTGTTGAAAATTAATGCAGATATCGCTAAAGGCGCAGCCGCACAAATTAAAAAATACAGCCCTAAAAGTATTGTCATTGCCATAACTAACCCTTTAGACATTATTACTTATCTAATTTTAAAAGAAACTGGTTTTTCTGCCAAAAAAGTCATGGGAATGGGTTCTTCCTTAGATACGAGCCGTCTTCTTAATATTTTGTCGAAAAAGACCGAAATGCCTGCCAGTTCTTGCCAAGCTTTTGTTTTTGGCCCACATAGCAAGAATATGTTAATCCATTCTATCAGCCGCAATCAGAAAATTACAAAAGAGGTAATTGATGAGGTTAAGCATAGAGGCGCTAAAATTGTTCAACTTTTTAAAAACAAAAGCGCCGTTTTTGGCCCTTCTTTAGTTTGTTCTAAATTAATTGAGGCAATCAGTAATAATAAGAATCAGATAATACCATTATCGGTGCTATTAAATGGTGAATATGGCCTAAAGAATATTTGCTTAGGCAATCGCTGCCTTATCAATAAAACTGGAGTTGCTAAAGTAATTGAAGAAGATTTAACTGGGGCACAATTAAGAAAATTAAAAAAAATTACTCTTACCTTACAAGAGACCCTTAAAAAAATAAGTTAGGAAATAAATTTTTTATTAAAATGATAAAAAAAATAAAAATAGATAAAGCTAAAGAAGTTCAGCAGTTGATAAATTCTGCGGCTGAACAAGGAAAAGTGTTAGAACGTTCTCTAAATTATATTTATGAAAATATCAGAGACTTTCGAGTTTATTTAGAAGGTGAAAGAATAGTAGGTTGCTGCAGCTTGCATATAGTTGGATGGCAATCTTTAGCTGAAGTAAAGTCTTTAATTGTTGATAGCGATTTTAGAAAAAAAACGATTGGAACACAATTGGTGCAAGATTGCATTAAAGAGGCAAAAATATTAGGGGTATCTAAAGTTTTTGCTTTGACTTTTTTTCCTATTTTTTTTAAAAAACAAGGTTTTGAATTAATAGATAAAAACAGCCTACCCCATAAGATTTGGACAGAATGCCTGAATTGTAAATATTTTCCGGATTGTAAGGAAGAAGCCGTAATTATTGAGGTCAAATAAAGGAGGGTAATATGTTTCTTGTAGACCACAACCTAACTGAAGAACAAAAAATGTTAAGGGAGTTGGTTCGCCAAATAGCTGAAAAAAAAATTAAACCATTTTCGAGCCAGATGGATGAAAAAGAAGAGTTCCCGGCTCAAATCATGAAGACTTTAGCCCAATCAGATTTATTTTCTTTATGTATTCCTACTGAATATGGAGGAATGGGGACCGGCCTTATGGATTTGTGTATAGCTACGGAAGAAATTTCTCGGGTTGACGGAGGGGTAGCGGCTTCTTATGCCGCATCTTTCTTAGGGATGTTTCCTATACTTTTGTTTGGTACAGAAGAACAAAAGAAAAAATATTTACCCAGCATTGCTTCCGGAGAAAAATTAGCTGCTTTTGCTTTAACTGAGCCCGAAGCTGGTTCTGATGCTTCTGCAGTGAAAACTACCGCAAAGCTAAAAGGAGATTCTTATATTTTAAATGGGACAAAACATTTTATCACCAATGGCGGTGATGCTGATGTTTATACTGTCATTGCAGCAACCAATAAAAAAAGAGGAGCTCGCGGAATGTCTGCTTTTATTGTAGAGAAAGGCGCCGAGGGTTTTAATTTTGGGAAAAAAGAAGAAAAATTAGGAATTCGCGCTTCATCTACCGGCGAATTAATTTTTGATGATGTCAAGGTTCCTGCAGCTAATCTCCTGGGGCAAAAAGAAGGCCTTGGTTTTATTGCGACTATGAAGACTTTTGACCAATCAAGGCCGGGAGTTGCGGCTCAGGCTGTAGGGATTGCTCAAGGCGCGCTGGAGGCAGCTACCAAATATGCTCATCAACGTATACAATTTGATCAACCAATAACTTCATTTCAAGGTATTCAATGGATGCTTGCTGACATGGGCACAAAAATTGAAGCTGCAAGATGTCTTGTTTATT
The DNA here is from genome assembly GCA_021735105.1 of Candidatus Omnitrophota bacterium. Lineage (GTDB taxonomy): Bacteria > Omnitrophota > Gorgyraeia > Duberdicusellales > 4484-171 > PXAH01. Next base: position 5,770 of record JAIPHS010000022.1, on the reverse strand, counting down.
CTACTGCTTCAATGGTTGACAGGGGCCTAAAGTCTGTAGGAGGCGCTTCAGCAGCTGCTAAGCTTTTTGCGTCAGATGTTGCTATGGAGGTTACAACTGATGCTGTTCAGATTTATGGCGGTTATGGTTATATGAAGGAGTATCCGGTGGAAAAGTTTATGCGCGATGCTAAAATTACTCAAATTTACGAAGGAACAAATCAGATACAAAAAGATATTATAGCTTTAAATTTGATCAAAAAGTACGCCAAATAAATTATCAGCGAATGTACGAATCTTTTGCGAATATACGAATAAATATTATACTATTCGTAAATTCGTACAGATTAGTAAATTCGTAGATAAGGATATTTTTTATGAAAAACATATATTTAGTGGGGTTTATGGGTACAGGAAAAACTGCTGTGGGTAAAGTCTTAGCAGATAAGCTCTCAAAAAGATTTGTTGAAATGGACCAATTAATAGAAAAGCGAGAAAACAAAAAAATTAAGGATATCTTTGCGGAAAATGGCCAAGATTACTTTCGTAAATTAGAAAATCAATTGTTAAAAAAGTTATCTTCTCAATCAGATTTAGTTGTCAGCTGCGGGGGAGGGGCCGTTTGTAATCAAGATAATTTGGACATTTTACAAAATACTGGTTATGTGTTTTCTCTTTCTGCTTCGCCAAATTCTATTTTTGAAAGGGTTAAAGAGTCTGACCATAGGCCTCTTTTAAATGGAGCAGATCCTTTAGGAAAAATAAAAGAGCTTTTAGAAGCTAGAAAGCCTTTTTATAAAAAAGCAGGTACAAGAATAGACACAGACAATCTCTGTGTTTTAGATGTTGCTGATTATATTTTAAATTTGTTAGAAAATGGCTAAGAAAAGCTCTATATTATTGAATCTAGCCGGGATTGGGCCTGCCAAAGTTAAGAAAATAATTGAGTATTTACCTGATTTAGATAATATTTTAAAATTAAAAGACTCGAATTTTAGAAATTTTTCTTTTTTAGGAAAAAAAGATATTGATAAAATAATTTCATTAAAAAACTCAACTCTTTTAGAAAACGAATTAAAATTAATAGAAAGATATAAGTTAAAAGTTGTAGACCTTTTCGACTCGGATTATCCTTATTATCTAAAAGAAATAAGCTCACCGCCTTTAGTCTTATACCTAAAAGGAAATATAAAGCTTTTAGGTAAGGAATCAGTTGCTATTGTGGGAACGCGGACCCCTACTAATTATGGAAAAGAAACCGCCTTTAATTTTTCTTATAAACTTAGTTCATTAGGTGTAAATATAGTTTCCGGTTTAGCTTTGGGGATAGATACCTCAGCTCATAAAGGCGCGCTTAAGGCTGGTGGAACTACAACAGCAGTGCTTGGAAGCGGATTAAACTATATTTATCCGCGTCAAAATAAAAGATTAGCTGAATCAATTGCAAAAGAAGGCTTGCTGGTTTCCGAGTATCCAATAGAGGCCGCACCTTTAGCTTCTAACTTTCCGCGGCGCAATAGGATCATTAGCGGTTTATCTAAAGGGGTGGTAGTGGCTGAAGCTGCTCAGCGCAGTGGTGCTTTAATCACAGCAAATTTTGCTGTTGGGCAGAATCGGGAAGTATTTGCTTTGCCGGGCGATATTGATAAATTCCAAAGCAAGGGGCCGAATTCTTTAATCAAAGAAGGCGCTAAGCTGGTTGATTCAATAGAGGATATACTGGAGGAAATAAATTTATCAAGGATAAAGGTTCAAGGTTAAAGGTTAAAGGTTAAAGGGATACTGTTAAAGGTCCAAAGTTAAAACGCTAAAACGTGGTTAAACATGAGTAAATACTTGATTATTGTAGAATCTCCAACTAAGGCAAGAACTCTTTCCTCTTTTTTGAGCAAAGATTATGAGATCTCATCTTCAAAAGGACATATAGTAGATCTTCCTTCCAGTAAACTTGCTGTAGACGTAAAAGGAGATTTTCAACCTCTTTATACTGTTTTACCCGGTAAGAAAAAAATTATTTCCGAACTTAAAAAAAAAGCTAAGAATAAAGAAGCAATTTATTTAGCTACTGATCCTGATCGGGAAGGGGAGGCTATTAGCTGGCACATAAAGGAAAAGTTAAAAAATAAAGATAAAAAATTTTATCGGATAATTTTTCATGAAATTACCAAAGGTGCTATTGGAGAAGCTTTAACTGATCCCGGCCAGCTTGATTTAAAAAAAGTTAAAGCTCAGATGGCAAGAAGGGTTTTAGATAGAGTGGTGGGCTATCGACTCTCACCTCTTTTATGGAAAAAAATTGTTCGAGGCCTTTCTGCCGGCCGAGTTCAATCAGTTGCCTTGCGTTTTATTGTTGAAAAGGAAAAAGAGGTAAAGAAATTTATTCCCAAAATTACTTATAGCCTAGATGCAGATCTTAGCTATAAAGAGGTTAATTTTAGTGCTAAATTGAAAAAATATCAAGGTAAAAAAAGTGTATTTAAAGATAAGCAAGAAGCTGATAAGTGCAGACAGCAATTAGCTGATCAAGACTTTTTTATCACTGCTATATTGAAGAAAAAAAATAGACGGAAAACTCAGCCCCCTCACATAACATCTTCCTTGCAGCAAGAAGCATTTAATAAATTACGTTTTTCGGCGCAAAAGACAATGGTGGTTGCTCAACAATTATATGAGGGGATAACCTTAAACGGAGAAAATATCGGTTTAATAACTTATATGCGAACCGATTCATTTGCAGTCAGTCAAAAGGCTAAAGATGTTGCTGTTAATTTTATTGAAACTGAATTCGGTAAGGAGTATTTATTAAAAAAAGCTTATAAGCGCAAGAATAAAAAAGGGGCTCAATTAGCTCACGAAGCAATAAGGCCGACCGATGTTAGGAGAAAACCTGATAATGTTGGCCAATATCTTACTAAAGATCAATTCAGGCTTTATCAGTTGATTTGGCGCAGATTTACTGCGTCATTTATGACTGAAGCTGTTTTTGAAAATACAAAGATAGAGATTAAAGCCGGCCAAGGATTATTTTCAGCTGAAGATAAAAAGTTAGTTTTTTCTGGGTTTTTAAAACTTTATCCACAAGATCAAAGCTTATATTTGCCGGATTTTGCCAAGGGTGATAAACTTAACTTAAAGGCTTTAGAGGTAAAAAAACATTCTACTAAGCCCCCGGCCAGGTATAATGATGCTTCTTTGATAAAAATATTAGAAGAAAAAGGCATTGGAAGGCCTTCTACCTATGCTCCTACTATTTTTACCTTATTAAGAAGAAATTATGTAAGAAGAGAAAAGAGCTATTTATGTCCAACTGATTTAGGAGTTAAGGTTGCTGAATTTTTAATAAAACATTTTAAACAAATCATGGATTATGGGTTTACGGCTGATATGGAAACAAAGCTTGATAAGGTAGAAGAGGGCGAGGTAGTTTGGAGCCAGATACTTAAAGATTTTTATCCAGACTTTCAAGAACAGGTTCAAAAAGTATCAAAGACAATAAAGAAAGAAGTCGTTTACTCAGATAAAAAATGTCCTCACTGTGGAGGCAGATTAGTTATTAAATGGTCAAGAAAAGGTAAATTTTTAAGTTGTGAAAATTTTCCCAGCTGTCGTTACGCCGAGAGTATAACCACTGGCATTAAATGCCCAGACTGTGGTAAAGGCGAGCTTTTACAGCGGAGGAATAGGCGGGGACAAACCTTTTATGGGTGTACTAATTTTCCTGAGTGCCGGTATACAATCAGGAATCTTGATCAACTCAAGGAAAACCCTAAAGAAAGCAAAGAAAAAGATAAATCTAGCGACAGACAGAAAGCACCGAGGGACGAAGGACGAGGGACGAGGGACGTTTAATACTTTCGTCTATCGTCTTAGCGAAGGCCTTCGACTTCGCTCAGGCCGAGTCCTGAGTAGCATCGAAGGACGAAGCGGCCGTCTATCGGAGCGGTGGTTTAAGTAGCTATGGTACCTTATTCTTATTATATTGATAAGTTTTTGAATTATATTGAGATGGAGAAAAATTATTCAGCTCATACTTGTAAAAACTACAGGCAAGATTTGGAGGAATTTAAAAAGTTTATAAAAAGCAATGAAGAGGTTGATATCAAGGAAATTGACTATTTTATTTTACGAAAATTTTTAAGCTTCCTAAACAAGAAAAAGTTAAACAAGCGTACTATTTCCCGTAAGATATCAACCTTAAAAAGTTTTTTTAAATTTTTATTAAGAGAAAGAATTTTAAAAAATAATCCTGCTGCTTCTTTAATTTATCCCCGCCTAGATAAACCGTTGCCGAAGTTTCTTACTGAAGATCAGGTTGAAAAAATTTTAAAACTGCCGGATACAAATAAATTATTGGGATTACGGGATAAAGCTATTTTAGAATTTCTTTATTCTACCGGGGCTAGAGTTTCTGAAATGGTTTCGGTTAAATTAGATAATTTGGATTTAATTGGTGGTGTAGTTAAAGTTACTGGAAAGGGAAGAAAAGAGCGGTTGCTTCCCTTGGGTGAACCAGCAATTGAAAGTATTAGGGAGTATTTATCAAGCCGTGAAGATAGCCGGCGGGCTCTTTTTCTAAATAAAAATAATAAACCATTAGGCGATAGAGGGGTAAGATCGATACTTTCAAAATATATTAAAAATGCTGCTCTTTTTTTAGATGTTTCTCCTCATGTATTTCGTCATTCTTTTGCAACTCATCTTCTAAATCACGGAGCTGATTTACGAAGCGTGCAGGAACTGCTTGGCCATTCTAGTATCTCAACTACTCAAATTTATACTCATGTTAGCTTAGATTCGTTAAAGAAGATGTATCAAAAGGCTCATCCGAGAGCTAAATGAAATAGCCCTAAGCCCTAGGTCGAGAAATATTAATTTTATGGAAAGAAAAAACAATAAGATTTTTAAAAATAGCGTTTTTAAAAATTTAAAGGAGTTTTGGACTTTATTTTATGATTTTTTATTTATAATAGGATTTATTTTTTATCTACCTTTTTATTTTTTAAGAAAAAAGATTACAGTTAGCTCATTATTTAAAAAAATTGGGTTTTTTCCATTCGCTCTTAATCAATCTATCTGGATTCACGCAGTGAGTGTAGGGGAAGTCCATTTAATTGAGCCGATAGTTGATAAATTAGTTGAAAGCTTAAACTATTCGATTGTTATTTCTACAACAACTTTAACCGGAAACTACGTAGCTACTAAAAAATATCAAAAATTTGCAAAAATAATCTACTTTCCTTTAGACGTTTCTTTTATTATAAAAAGATTTTTAAAAAAAATTAATCCAATTATAGTTATCGCGGCTGAAACTGAACTTTGGCCAAATTTTATTTTACGTCTTCGAAAAAAAAATATACCTTTTCTAATTATCAATGGAAGAATTTCTGATCAAGCTTTCAGGCGGTATCAACCAATCAGGCCATTTATGAAAAAGATTCTATCTGGCTGTAGCCGTATCGGGGTTCAAAATAAAAAATATCAAAAAAGATTTATTGATTTAGGCGCAGAACACGGTAAAGTTTCGATTACCGGTAACTTAAAGTTTAATAGCATTCGGCCGGAAAAAAAATTTGTTGAAGAAATTAAGAAAAAATACAGCACTATTTTAAAATGGGGCAATAAAGATCTTTTTTTGGCAGCTAGCACCCATAACCCAGAAGAAAAATTTATTCTAAGTATTTATAAGGAGTTATACCTAAGGTATAATTTATCTCTTTTGATTGCTCCGCGGCATCCTGGAAGAGTGGCCTCAATTGAAAAAAATATTTTAACTGAAGGCTTTAGGCCAATAC
>JAIPHS010000021.1 GCA_021735105.1 Candidatus Omnitrophota bacterium | reverse complement strand
CTGCCCCCTCTTTATCTCTCGGTAAATTGTTGCCGGGTGTTTTTTTAACTTTTTGCTTATTTCTTTGATGCTTAATTTAGCTTCCAGATGCCCTTCCAACTTATACCTTTGCCTTTCGGTAAAATGCTTGTATTTAGCCTTTCCGGTGGTAAAATTTAACTGCTCCATAGACCCTCCTGTTATTTTTTGGTTTCAACACCTAACAAAATAACAGATTTTGAGAGTCGTGGGGCATTTTTTTAAAAAAATCTTTCGCACTTATAATTACAATCTTCTAATTTTTTTTCTGTTTTTAAATGTTTGCCAAGCAAGTAGTTATGAATTTTTGCTTAAAAAATCTTGATAAAGACAAAATAATCCTTGTAAAACTAGATGCTTTTCATATTGAAAATTAAAGTTAAGATAGGGCTTAACCCTTAAAAAATCTCCTCCGGTTACTATCACCTTATCTTTTTTAGAAAGCCTTAATTTCTTCTTATATTTATCAACCAATCCATTAATCATTAAACTAAATCCATCCTGAAGGCCTTTATTAATGCTTTCAGAAGTATTTTTAGGAATTACCCGTTTGGTTTTTTTTATCGTAATATTATTTGGTAAAAGTGCACAATTTTTAAATGTTTTTAAAGTTGAATTTATCCCGGGTAAAATAATTCCTCCCTGATAGTCTCCTTTTTTTGAGATAAAATCTAAGGTTATTGCGGTTCCAAAATCAACTATCAGCCGCAAAGAACCTTCTATTTTTTTTGCGGCATAAGCAGCTAAAAGGCGGTCACTGCCAACTTTATCCTTATCGTATAAACTCTTTATCGGTATCTTTAGGTCGTCTCCAACCAGATAAACAGTTCGTTTTAGATTTATAAATAAATTATTAATCTCAGGCACAACCGAACAAAGAAAAATTAAAGAATTTTTGTCAAAGTTGGATAACACTTTTTTTACATTTTTCTTATTTGCTTTCTCTCTTTTTAAAGAGAAAACTTTCTTTAATTTATTCTTATAAAAAGTGCCAAATTTTATACTAGTATTTCCGGCATCAATAGCAATCATCTAGGTGATCTCCTTATTTAATTATTGTATTTTAGCATTTTTATTTTTTTTCAATAGCCTTTTTTAAGTTTTTAATCTTATCGCGCAGTTGAGCCGCTTTTTCAAAATGAAGATTTTTTGCAGCAATATACATTTCTTTTTCAAGCTGGGCCACAGCTTGATGTAAGTCAACATCTTTATCATCTAGGCCTAATTGCTGATAGATTTTTTCTTCTTCTTTTAGGTATATCTCTAGCCCCTCTTTTACCGCAGATTTAATTGATCTTGGCGTAATATTATTCTTTTTATTATGTTCAATTTGTATCGAACGTCTACGTTTACTTTCATCAATTGCTTTTTTCATAGATTTCGTGATAGTATCAGCATACATTATAACTTCGCCATTTATATTCCGAGCACACCTTCCCGCAACCTGAATTAAAGAAGTAGCTGAACGCAGAAACCCTTCCTTGTCTGCATCAAGGATAATTACTGATGATACCTCCGGTAAATCCAGGCCTTCTCTTAATAGATTTACCCCTATTAGAGCATCAAACTCTTTCAGCCTTAATTGCCTCAGTATTTTAGTTCTTTCTAAAGTATCTACTTCAGAGTGAATATAAGCAACCAATAGAGACTCATCCTTTAGGTATTCAGTCAACTCCTCAGCCATTCTTTTGGTTAGAGTAGTTATTAGAGTTCGCTCTCCGGCAGCCGTCTTTGCTTTTATTTGGTTAATTAAATCATCAATTTGATTTTTAGTAGGCCTTACCTTGATCTGTGGGTCCGGTAAGCCGGTGGGACGGATTATTTGTTGAATCAACTCTCCTTGAGAAAGTTCTAACTCATAGTTGGTCGGTGTAGCTGAAACAAAAACAGTCTGCTGGCTAATATCTTTAAATTCCTGATAACAAAGCGGCCGATTGTCAAGACAAGACCGAAGGCGAAAACCATAGTCAATAAGAGTTTCTTTTCTTGATTTATCACCAAAATACATCCCCTTGATTTGAGGGATTGTAACATGGCTTTCATCAATAATTGTAATAAAATTGTCAGGAAAATAATCTATCAAACAATACGGCCTTGAGCCTTTTGGCCGGCCGCTTAGATGGCGAGAGTAATTTTCAATTCCATGGCACCAGCCGCATTCAGCTAACATCTCTAGGTCAAATAATGTTCTTTGGCGCAGGCGCTGCGCCTCAAGTAACTTATCTTCTTTTTTTAGAAACTCAAGCCGCTGGCCTAACTCTTCTTTGATAGTCTTTATTCCAGCCTCTACTCTATCTTTTCCAATTAAAAAATGCTTAGCCGGATAAATGGCTATTTTTTCTAATTCAGTTATCTTTTTTCCGCTTACCGGATCAAACTCATAAATTTTTTCAACTTCATCACCAAAAAATTCTATTCTATTTGCTCTTTGGCTGTAAGCCGGATAGATATCGACAACATCGCCTTTGATTCGAAATGTGCCTCGAGAAAAATCATAGTCATTTCTTTGATATTGTAAATCAACTAATTTATAGGAAAGTTCACTCTGTGAGATAGAGTTGCCGGTTTTTATATAAAAAGCAAAATCACGATACTCTTGCGGTGAACCAAGATTGTAAATACAGGAAACCGAGGCAACAACAATTACATCATCTCTGGTAAGCAGAGAGCTAGTTGCAGATAACCTCAACCGGTCAAGCCGATCGTTGATTGAGGCGTCTTTTTCAATATAGGTATCAGTTTGGGGGATATAGCTTTCCGGTTGATAGTAATCATAGTAACTAACAAAATACTCTACAGCATTTTGTGGAAAAAAATCTTTAAATTCTGCATAGAGTTGACTAGCCAATGTTTTATTATGAGAAATTATAAGTACCGGCCGGTTAATCTTTTCAATTGCAGAGGCGAGAGTAAAGGTTTTACCTGATCCGGTAACCCCTAAAAGAGTAGAATATGGTTTATTGCCTTTTATTCTCCGGGTAAGGTTTCGGATTGCCCCGGGTTGATCACCGGTTGGCTTAAATTTGCTCTTTAGTCTAAATTTATGCATCTTAGGCTAGTTATTTGAGTTCTAGGGAAAAATCAAGCGCCTTGGGAGAATGAGTGATTGAACCAACCGAGACAGAGTCGACACCAGTTGAGGCAACTGTTTCGATATTTTTTAAGCTTATACCTCCAGATGCCTCAAGCTCTATTTTGGGAAAATGTTTATTTCGGTAGCTAACGGCCTTAACTAAATTCTTTTTGGAAAAATTATCAAGCATAATTATATCTGGATAATGTTTGGCAACTTCACAAAACTCTTGAAAAGTTTCAACTTCTACTTCAATAGGAAATTTTGTTTTCTTCCGTAAACTTTTTATAGCAGCTTCAAGCCGCATCTGATTAACTTTATTCTTTTTATTAACAATTGCAGCTGCTTTTAGATGATTATCTTTGACGATAATTCCTTCAGCTAAATTGTAACGATGGTTTTTACCACCTCCGGTTAAAACAGCATATTTTTCCAGATCTCTTAGGCCAGGAGTAGTCTTACGTGTATCTTTTATGGCAACTCTTGTTTTTTTCACCTTATCAACAAATAAAGCAGCTGTAGTAGCGACTCCTGAGAGCAAAGATAAAAAATTTAAAGCAACTCTTTCAGCCTTTAACATAGTTTGCAAGTTGCCTGAAATTGCAGCTATTTTTTTATTTTTCACAACCTTATTTCCATCTTTGGCAAAAAACTTTACTTTAATCTTTTTATCTATCTCTTTAAAGATAAACCTAACTATCTCTATTCCACAAAGAATACCTTTTTCTTCAGCAATAATTACGGCTTTGCCTTTTTCCTTAGCCGGTATAACTAAATGAGTGGTTTTATCCTGGTTTACCTTATCCTCTGACAAAGCTCTCTTAATAATTTGTCTGGTTTTATTTGTAATCATATTTATACAATTATCTCCTTTAAGTTTTTAAGGCGTGTGAGTTGATGAGAAAAATCACTTTTTTTAGACTTTTCTTTTTCGACGACATTTTTAGGTGCATTTTTAATAAACTTTTTATTTTTTAATTTACCCTCTGTCTTTTTGATTAAAGAATTAAAATTATTAATCTTTTTATCTAGAGCATGGCTAAACTTAGCTAAATCGGCTGAACCAATTTTTAGATTGATTGCCCAATATTTATTTTGATAAAAAACTCTTTCTAGGCTGTCAACTAAAGTAATAGTTTCTGCGTTAACTAACCGGCAAAACCAGCCCTTGTGCCTGGCCCAAACCTCTTTTAGTTTTGCTTCAGTTTTAACCTGTAAAGATAATTTTTGCTGCCCTAAGCCCAGATCTCCCCTTAGGTCTCTTATTTTATCTACACTATCAACTATTTTTGTAAAAACTGCAAGGCTTTGCGGCTCTAGGTTTATCTTTTTTTCAAGCGGCCAGCCTGATTCAGATATAAAATCAGCTAAATCTAGGGAACAATTTTGCTTAATCAAAGAAAAAATCTTTTCGCTGATAAAAGGGATAAAAGGATGTAACAATTTAAGAGAAGATAATAAAATAAAAACTGAATTATTTGCTTTAGTTTTACTAAAATTGTCTTTAATAATTTCTAGATACCAGTCACAAAAAGAATGCCAGAAAAAATCATAGGCTGTCTTAATAGCTTCATCCAATCTGTAGTTTTCAATTAATCCTGAACAATCTATAATTGTTTTATTTAGCTGATTTAAAATCCAGGCATCTGATTCATCTTCTAATTTATAGTCTAATTTATCAATTTTAATTTTCTTGTTCTGGATTTGCGAAAAAATAAATCGGGCAGCATTCCAAATTTTATTTAGAAAGTTTCTCCCCGTTAAAAATTTATCAGAAGATAAATAAACATCTGAACCGCTAGCTGCTAAAAAGATCAAAGAAAAACGCAAAGCATCAGCTCCATACTTATCGGTAATCTCTAGAGGATCAATAACATTACCTAAAGACTTTGACATCTTTATTCCTTCATCATCTCTAACTGTCCCATGGATGATTACATCAGAAAAGGGAATTTTTCCGGTAAACTTTAGTGACGCCATAATCATGCGTGCTACCCAGAAAAAAAGAATCTCTGAGGCAGTTACCAGGGTATTGGTCGGATAAAAATACTCAAACTCCTCCTCTTGTATTTTTTTATTTTTCGTCCGTCGTCTGTCGTCCTTCGTCCCTCGTCCATCAAACGGCCAGCCAAAAGTAGCAAAAGGCCAAAGCCAACTTGAAAACCATGTATCTAAAACATCTTTATCCTGGGTTAGCTTGTCACTACCGCAATCAGAGCATTTTTTCGGCGCTTTTTTAGCAGCAATGATTCCTTTTTTATCATTTGAATTCGGGTTATAACAATTTTGACAATACCAGACAGGAATCCTGTGGCCCCACCAGATTTGACGCGAGATGCACCAATCTTGGATATTAAACATCCAATTAAGATAAACCTTTTTCCAGCGGTTGGGATAAAATTTTACTTTATCTTGCTGGACAACTTTTATCGCTTCTTGAGCAAGAGGCTTCATCTTTACAAACCATTGTAAAGATATCCGGGATTCAACTATAGTATTGCAGCGATAACAATGGCCTGCGCCTAAATTATATGGTTCTTTTTTTTCAATAAGTTTTTTCTTAGTTAGCAGCTCCACTAACATAGCCCTAGCTTCAAAACGATCTATACCTTGAAAAGTTTCAGGCACATTCTTATTTAAGGTTGCATCTTCATTCATTATATTTATAAATTCCAGGTTATGTTTTTTGCCTAGCTGAAAATCAACCGGATCATGAGCTGGAGTAACCTTAACTACACCTGTGCCAAATTCTGGATCAACAGCTTCATCTTGAATAATTGATAATTCTTTATCCACAATTGGCAGAATAACTTTTGCATTTTTTAACCAATCATATCTTTTATCTTTTGGATTGATGGCAATTGCCGTATCCCCTAGCATAGTTTCAGGCCGAGTCGTAGCTACAATAATAAATTTTTTCTCATTTTTTTTAGTTTTAACTGGATAACGCAGGTAATAGAGCCAGCCATCAACCTCTTTATGGGCTGCTTCTTCATCGCTAAGAGCAGTCTTGCAACGCGGACACCAATTTATTATATAGTTGCCGCGATAGATTAAGTCTTGTTTGAAAAGCTCTAAAAAGACCCCTCCTACAGTTTGGCTATAGGCTTGGTCCATAGTAAATCTTAACCTACCCCAGTCACAACTAGCCCCAATTGTCTTAAGCTGATCAATTATGGTAGAACCATATTTATCTCGCCAAGACCAGAGATGCTTTTGAAACTCTTCTCTGCCTATGTCTTCTTTAGTCTTACCTTCTTTGGCTAGGGCACGTTCGACAACATTCTGGGTTGCAATCCCAGCATGATCCGTCCCCGGCATCCAGAGGGCTTGATAATTCTGCATACGCCTATAACGAATTAATACGTCTTGGATGGTATTATTTAGGGCATGCCCCATATGCAGGATACCGGTGATATTGGGCGGCGGTATCACTATTGAAAATGGTTCTTTAGAAGGATCTTTTTTGGCATGATAGACGGATCCCTTTAACCACCTTTGGAGGATTTTAGGTTCTGTTTCTTTTGGATTGTATCTTGATGAAATTTCCATTAATCCCCGATTATTTTAACTAAGACTCTTTTCGGCCGCTTTCCGTCAAATTCACCATAAAAAATCTGTTCCCAAGGCCCGAAATCAAGTTTAGAGCCGGTTATAGCAACTACCACATCTCGGCCCATAATGGTTCGCTTGAGATGGGCGTGGCCATTATCCTCTACTCCCAGGTTGTGTTGATAAAGAGAAGAGTCTCTGGGAGCCAACTTTTGCAGCCAATCCTTAAAATCTTTTTTCAAACCTTGCTCTTCATCATTAATAAATACAGAAGCAGTAATATGCATCGCATTAACTAAACAAAGCCCTTCTTTAATTTTGCTTTGAGCCACTAAGGCTTCTACTTTACTGGTGATATTAATAAATTCTATTTCTCTTTCAGTATTAAATGTTAAATGTTTAGTTAAACTCTTCAACTTTGCCTCCTCATTGAAAATGCCATTATTTAGCGAATACCTATATTTTCAATGACACTGAGCCAAATTCCTTGGCAAAGTGTCTTAACCATTCTTGCTAAACTATTTGATTCTCTAAGGCCCCGATACCTTCTATAACTATTTTTGTTTTATCTCCTTTCTGCATCGGCCCTATTCCCGCTGGTGTACCGGTTGATATTATATCTGCTGGTTTTAAGGTCATAATTTTAGAGATAAAAGAGATAAGAAAATCAACTGAGAAGATAAAATTAGAGGTGTTGGAATCTTGTTTTAGCCTTCCGTTTAAATAACTTTGGATCTTTATGCCACGAGGGTCTAGCTCTGTCTCAATATGCGGGCCAACCGGGCAAAAACTATCAAAAGATTTAGCTCGAGTCCACTGGCCATCCTTTTTTTGCAGGTCTCTTGCTGTTATATCGTTAAGGCAAGTATAGCCTAAGATATAATTTTTTGCCGCCTCAACGGAGACATCCTTAGCTTGTCTCTTGATAACCACTGCCAATTCAGCCTCATAGTCAAGGCGCTTTATACCTTCTGGATAAATAATTTTATCACCATTTCTAATCAATGCCGAAACTGGTTTCAAAAAAATAATCGGCTCAGCAGGAATCTCCATTTCCATTTCTTTAGCATGATCTTTATAATTTAGGCCAACTAATATAATTTTTTCTGGTAACTTCAAAAAGGGTCTTTTCATTGCCTTGTAATCTCCTCAACTATTTTAATAAAACCAGGAAAAGATTTATCTATACATTTTATATCATCTATTTTACTCTCACCTTCTGCCGCTAAAGCAAAAATTGCTAAACTCATTGCCGTGCGATGGTCGCCAAAACTGCTGAAATCAGCCCCTTTATATTTTGTGCCACCTTTTATTGTAATTTGACAGCCATCCTGGTGACTATCTTTATCGACAATATCTACACCTGATTTAGAAAGATTAGAAAGCATCGAATCTACTCGATCAGTCTCTTTAATCCTTAGCTCATCTAGGCCCTTAATCTGAGTTTGGCCAGAAGCAAAAGATGCTGCCACACAAAGTATCGGCACTTCATCAATCATCGCCGGTATCTCCTTTGGCTCTACCCTAGTTGCCCTAAGATACGAGCTTCTAACGATGATATCACCATAAGGTTCTAGCTGATTGTTTTGATTTTCGATAGTAATATTTGCATTCATCCGCTGTAAGACTCTAAGTAAACCGTAACGAGTCGGATTAAGATTGACATTTTTGATAGTTATTTGACTATTTTTTAAAATAAGCCCTAAAACAATAAAAAAAGCAGCGGCTGAAAAATCAGCAGGAATAAATATCTCCTCAGGTAAGTTAAGTTGAGCTCCCGGCTTTAGGGTAATTGTGTTTTTATCTATTTTGATATTGGCACCAAAAGACTTAAGCATTCTTTCGGTATGATCGCGCGATTGGTAAGGTTCTTCAACTATAGTTTCACCCTGTGCATATAAACCAGCTAAAAGCAAGGCAGATTTTACCTGAGCGCTTGCTATATCCAATTTATAACTTTTGCCGATTAGTTCAGATACAGGCTTAATTTTTAGGGGTGGATAAATCTCTTGTCCTCCCGGCTTGGCTATTTTTCTTCCATCAATATTTGCCCCCATTTCCGCTAAAGGATAAACAACTCTACCCATCGGTCTTTTATCTAGATAGTTACCCGCATTAAAGGTAGAACTAAATTTCTGGCCAACTAGCAGCCCCGACAAGATCCGAATCGTAGTACCGGAATCACCGGCAAAAAGATCTACATTTTGATTATTAGGAAAATATAATCCTTTGCCTTGAAGATAGATTGCTTCTTTAGAAGATTTATCTTGATAATATTTTATGCCAAGCTTTTTTACGCAGTTTAAAGTCGCTTGGATATCATTACTGGCCAAAAAAGGATAAATTTTTGTTCTCCTAGAGCTAAGAGAAGAAAAAAATATAGCTCGATGAGAAATAGACTTATCAGGAGGTAGCGTTATTTTAGCTTCTATTTTTTTTGTTGGTCCTATAGTATACATTGCTGAATATTTTAGCATAGATAGGCCTAAAATCCAATAGAGAGGCCTTAAAGCCAGCTAGCCTATATTAGTTCTTTAAAATAGCGGGGAAGTTCAGCTTTAAACCCTAATGGCTTGCCAGTTACAGGGTGTTTTATTTTTATCCGGTGGGCATGTAAAAAAAGATTCTGATAATTATCTTTTTTGCCATACTTTTTATCACCAACTATCGGGTAGCCTAAAAACTTTAAATGCACTCTAATTTGATGCATCCGGCCAGTTTTTGGTGATACTGACAAAAGTGTCATTTTATTTAATCTCTGTAGCACCTCGACCTTAGTATGTGCAGTTTTTGAACCAGATAAACCAACCTCCATCTTAAGACGATTTTTTTTATTTCTGCGCAAAGAAAGGTTAATTTCAAATTTATCGTTTTTTGGCCGGCCCCAAACCAAAGCATAATATTCTTTTTCAATTTGGCGATTTTTAAATTGTTCAACTAAAGCCTGATGGGCTTTATTATTTTTAGCTAAAACCATTACTCCGCTGGTTTCTTTATCGAGACGGTGCACAACCCCCGGCCTTTCCGGATCAATATCAGAAAGTTGTTTTTCCATGTACAATAGGGCATTAACTAAAGTTTTATCTTTGTTTTGTCCGTGGGGATGAACAACCAATCCTTGCGGCTTATAGATTGCCAAAAGAGTATCATCTTCCCAAAGCACCAAAACCCTTTTTTTGTAAGGTTTTAACTCTTTGTCAATCTTAGGTATCTCAATTTCAACTTTATTTCCGGCTAAAAGCAGATAACTTCCTTTTAAAACTTGTTGATTCACTCTAACAAAACTTTTTTTAATTAAAGAAGATATTTTTGACCGGGAAAGATTAGGAATCTGATTTGATAAAAATTTATCAAGGCGAGTCTTATCTTGGCCTGGGCCAACTGTAAATATTTTTTTCATCAAGATCTTTTTCGCAAGGAATCGATAATTAAAAGAATTGCTCCAATCGTAATGCAAGAATCAGACAAATTAAAGACCGGCCAAAACCTTAAATCAATGTAATCAACTACAGCACCAAGCATCAGACGATCAATCAAGTTAGAAAAAGCACCGCCAAAAATAAGCCCGGTTGCGATTAAAAAAGTTAATTTTTTTTCTTGTTCTTTTTTATAAATAAACCAAAATACTGAAATTAAAATTAGAGTAAAATAAATTAATAAAGTAGTTTCTCTCTGCAAAAGGCCAAAAGCTGTACCACTATTAAAAACAACAGTAATATAAACTAATTTATCAATTAGGGGAAAAGACTGAAAGGAATAATTAAGCCGCAGGTAAGTTTTTATCCAAAAGTCTAGGCCGATGATAAAAAAAGCAATAGATGGTGTTAATAAAAGTGTTAGCTTATCTTTCTTGCTCTTCTTCAATTTTTTTTTGGCATTTTGTTCCGTATCGGGCATAAGGTATAGCGTCTAACCTTCGTTTTGCAATTGGTTTTTTACACATTTGGCAAAATCCATACTCATTGTCATCAATTCTTTTTAAAGCCTCATCTATCTCCATAATTGTTTTTCTTTCTGCAGAAACTAACCCTAAATTAAAATCTCTTTCGTAGGCATCTGAGGCCCGATCTGCCAGATGCAGGCTGTAGGCAGAAATATCTCCGGATGCTTCTTGTTGAGACTTTCTTAAAGACTCATCAGATATCTCCTGGATTTGCTTGATAAGATCATCTTTTAGATTTAGGAGCTTTTCGCGATAAATTTCTAGTTCTTTTTTTAAAAATCTTTTTTTCTTTTTTGCAGATTTCTTTTTTGTAGTTGTTTTTTTAGCTGTAGCGCGCTTTTTTTTAGGTGTCTTTTTAGATTGACTGCTCTTTTTTTTCATAACCGGCCTCCTTAATTGCCTTGATGCATCTTGTGCATATTTGAGGAAATTCTTTATTACTTCCTGTGTCTTTTTTCCAATTCCAACAACGAATACATTTTTGGCCTTCGGCCTTTTTCACTTCGATGTTAAATTCGCCTTCTTTAATGATAAC
>JAIPHS010000073.1 GCA_021735105.1 Candidatus Omnitrophota bacterium | reverse complement strand
ATTTTTACCCTCATCTATAAATAAAACACCTCCATCCTCTATCTTTGTTACTAAACTTTTAAAAGCTTTATCAGCTGCTTCTTTATATTTATCTTCTTTTAATTCTATATAAGCTCTAATTAAAAGAGAGATGCCCTGGCCTTGTGCCAAAGCAGAATACCATGGAGCTTGTAAGATTTGAAAATACTCCCAATTAAATTTATGATTCCATACCTTGATCCCATATTCATTAGTTTCAAGGTTCTCTAGGAGCCAGTTTGCACTTTTTATAAATTTTTCATAACTAATATTTCCTCTATTTCTTTTATGCAGATTATAATTACCTAGGCCATATTGAGCTATAGCTATAGGGTTATATTGTTTCCCAATCTTGCCATGATAGTCAAGCAAAGGTATCCCATTTTGGTCAAAAGGGCCGGAATAACCTGCCTTATCAAAAAAAGTCATATAATACTCACCTAAATCTTTGCCGAATGAGTTGCAATTAACTTTAGGCCTCTCATGCCAAAAAGTAAGCTGGCTATTTTTCCTTAAAATATAAGGAGAAACTATTCTTCTAAGATAGGTTAAATGACTCATTTACTAATTATTCAACTACATTATTTAATTTTAGATCTACTGGCTGATGCAACCGTAGTGAATCATTAATTCTAAAAGTTGCAAAAGTACTTAATAAAAGTTCTTTTGGAGAAATTGGTGAAGATCTTCCCAATAAAATAGCTTTAATAAAAGCTTCTAGTTCTTTAAAATGACCTTTGTTTTGAGCTAAACTAAATTTTGATGTTTTAAAATCATCGATAACAAATGATTTTTTATCCCCAAAAATTTCAATATATTCTTTTCCAAGATTTTTGTCTCCTAAGGCACTATAAATAATGTTTCCACAAGAACCGTCAGAAAATTCAATATTTATAGCCAAATTATCGTCTAATAATATATTGCCTTTAGGAGGTAGGTGATTAGCATACAATTTTACAGGAAAACTTTCAGTTAAAAACTGAAGTAAGTCTATGAAATGACAAACTTCACCGATAATTCTACCACCACCAGATTTTGAATCATGAACCCAATGCTCTTTGGGAATATATCCAGCGTTTATCCTGTAATTTATCATCAAGGGTGTATTTCGGTTAGAAAACTTTTCTTTTGCTTTAATAATTGCGGGTGCAAAACGCCGGTTGAAACCTACCATTAAAATTGGCTGATGGCTCATGGCTGATGGCTCATGGCTAAATAAAGATACTATTTTTTGAAGTTCGGTTTTGGTTATGCAAAGAGGTTTTTCAACAAAAACATTTTTACCTTTTTTTAATGCTTCTATGGCAAGTTTTGCATGTAAATTATGCCTGGTTGATATAAAGACAGTGTTGATTTTAGAATCATCTAAAATCTTCTGATAAGCTGTAGTACAATACTGGCATCTATATTTTTTTCCGATATGCTCGGCATTTTTACCTGTAGCGGTTGCAACCGCCGCTATATTTATATTTTTAAGTTTACTTAAATTTGGCAAAAGAATACTCTTAGCAAAATTACCACAGCCAATTACTCCTGCATTTACTATATCTGTTGACTCTCCTCTTTTATTATCCCTAAATTTAACTACAGAATTATATTCTTTATTAGTGTCGTATTCAAATAGAATACCTACATAAGCCTCGTTGTGAGGATTATTTAAAATAAGATCATAAGCTTTTTTATAATTTTCTAATTTAAACTTATGAGTAATCATTGATTTTATATCTATTTTGCCGATACTAATTAATCTTAAACATTCTTCCATGTTTCTTTTCTCTGTCCAGCGCACATAAGCATAAGGATAATCAATACCTTTTTCTTCATAATTTAGATCATATCTGCCCGGACCATAAGAACAAGATATTCTAAAATCCAATTCTTTTTGATAATAAATTTTCCGAGGAATTTCCATTCCGGTAAGACCGACTGATGAAACTTTTCCTCTTTTCCTACAGATTTTACCTGCTAGCTCCAACGGCTGATTGCTTTTTGTAGAAGCGGTAATTATAACCGCATCTAAACCATAACCATTTGTAAAACAGCTAACTGATTCTTCTATATTATCCTTTCCGATTACCCCAACCTTACTTATTCCTGATTTTAAAGCTTTCTCGGCTTTTTTTTGGTCTATATCCATTCCAAATACCGGGAAACCATAAGCAGAAAGAATTTGGGCAGTCAACTGGCCAATTAAACCCAAGCCTATTACTCCTACCCTTTCACCTGGATTAAGCTCGCATCTTCTTATCCCCTGCATAGCTATAGCTCCAACAGTTGTAAAAGATGCTTCTTGAAAAGTTACATTTTCAGGGATTTTTACACATAGATTCTTTGGTACAAAATTTAGCTCGGCATGAGTTGCATAACCTGAACCTGCACAAGCAACTCTATCTCCAATCTCAAATTCATCAATATTTTCCCCAATTTCTGTTACCTCTCCAGCACAACTGTAACCTAAATCCATAGCTTCATCCAGCTTGGAAAAAACTTTTTTAACAGTTGACAATACTCCTTCATACCTCATTTTATTTAAAACCTCTTTTACTAAATCCGGCCTTTTTTTAGCTTTTCCTGCTAATGACGCCTTACCAAGATTGATAATTGCCTGTTCTGTTCCTGCTGAAACTAAAGAGTTCTTAGTTTTTACAAGAATACCGTCATCTTTACACAAATCAGCCGGGACCTCTTTTAATTCTAATTTTCCGGTTTTAAGATTTTGGGTAAGTTTTTTCACCTTTTCAACACCTCTTCTATCTTATTATAATATTTTTCCCAATTTTGTTCATCCCATATTTCTTTGTATTTTTTACGGCTATTTTTTGAAAGATTACCAAAATTTATTTTTATATAATCCATAGCTAAAACTAAATCTTCCATCTTGCAATCAAATGGAACAATATATCCATTCTGATTATGCTGTATATCTTGGGTATGTCCAGGAATATTTCTGGCAATTATTGGAGCTGAGTTCATAAATGCAACCGGTATAACTCCGCTTTGAGTAACCTCTCTGGCTAATCGAAAAACCCCATAGCTTTTTTGAACTACATTATTTATTTCCTCCTCAGTTATTATCTTTTTATTAATTATTTTAACTATATTATGCCCTTTTTTCGTAAGCTGTGACAAAAATTTAGAAATATTCCCATGACTAATAAGAACAAACCTATAATTTTTTCCTTTTTCTGCTACATAATTTATAAGGTCAATAAAAGTATCTTGGCCTGTGGCTGGATGAACTCCGCTTTGTATATTTACAAAAAATTCGCGCTTTTTAATTTTTAAATTTCCACAATCAGGAATTAAAAGCGGTGCTATGTAATTCTTCCCTTTGAAATTTTTATAATATCGATTAAAAAGTTCTGAAGAATACTTAGATGGAGAAATAACATAATCGGAAAATTTTACTGTTCTTTTTTGTATAGTTTCTACAAACTTTATAATAAAAGATTTTTTTATCCCATAAGGTTTTTTATCCGGTTTAAAAGGATCATGAAGATAAACAGTGACTATTGTTGAAGGAAACTTTTTTTTGGCTAATTGAGCAAGAAATGGATTAAGAGGATGAGTGTTATAAAAAAACAATAAGGAGGGGTTTTGCTTAGAAAAAATATTTAATATTTTCTTTTGATAAATTTCTAAAAAAGTATCAAAAAGCATACTCTTTAAATTATTAGATACAGTTACATAATTTACAAAACTGGGATTATGCCCTAAATATTTATATGGTTTGGCTAATAAATACCTTACTTGAAATCCTTGCTTTCTAAAATTATTACCGACAGCGATAAATTCTTTTTTTAATCCCTGTGCATATTTTAAACTTATAATATAAATAATATTATTCATATATTTGTCCTTTTATAAATAAAAATCTATCATTCCCATTGTAATCCGTCACTTCTTTTGTTTATTAATACATCCTCGTAAGCCTGCATCATTAAAGATGCTGTACTCTCAAGAGAATACCTTCTCTGTGCAGATTTTATAGCGTTACTAGAAACTCCATTCAGAATTTCTCTATTAGTTACTATTTCTTTTAATTTTTGTGTAATTTTTTCTACATTACAATCTACAACAAATCCAGCCTCATCTATTAATACTTCCTGCCAAATGCCCACATATCTACTAATAAAAACTGGTAAACCACAACCCATAGCTTCAGGTACTACATTAGCAAAGTTTTCAGAATGACTTGTCAAAACCATCAAGTCAGAGTTAGAATAGAAATCTTTAACTTCTTCTTTCGGAACCCCACCATAAAAAATAACTTTGCTTTTTAACTGAAAATCTGCAACTAATCTTTTTAAATCATTAAAATAACTTTTGTCATCTATTTTCCCCACAATAAGAAAAAAGACGTTTTTATTTCTGATTTTATTTAATGCTTTAATTATTAAATCAATTCCTTTTTTTCTGTGGATTCTACCCAAAAAGAGAAACAAAAAAGCATCGGGAGAAATCCCAATTTCTTTCCGAATATCTCTTTTTTTATAATAAGGGTCTATATTTATTCCATTAGGAACTATAAAATTAGAAACATAAGGAATAGCTTCTAGGGTTTCTTTTCTTTCCAACAAAGATGTAAAATGTAAGGCCGAAGCATCTTTTAGAGATTTTTTGCCAAATAAAAACCAATAAATTCTTTTTTTCATGCTCTTTTGGCTCAAGGGCCATCTTTGGAAACTACCTCTAGTAGAAATAATACAAGGTATTTCATATTTTTTGCACGCTTTTGTCGCTGCTATTTGATGATATTGCCATATTGAGCTAACATGAACGATATCGAATTCCTTAACAGAAGACAAAACCTTTTTATTTAACGCAGAAGAATAAAATGGATTATCTTTTTTAAAGCTACAAGGAAAATATATTACCTTGACGCCATCTACCTCGACTGTTTTCCCAACAGGAACATCTAGAATACCTTCTTTGGCAGAATTAGTTGTATATACGACCATCTCATTATTTAATTTTACAAGTTGCTGGCAAAGTAATGAAATTGAATTAACCGGCCCGCCAAATGCCCAGGCAGGTTTATAGCAAGGTGTAATATGAAGAATTTTCATATTAATCTACATCCGAATTTTTTAATCTTTCTCTTTTGTTGTAAGGCATATCTAGAATAATTAATAAAGGAATCAAAATAAGTAATAATTTTATGAATCCTCCAAATAATCCTCCAATACCACCATGGAGGTGAAAAACCATATGCAAAATTAAAGTTATGTAAAAAGCTGTGACCAATAAATTATTTTTATGTCTTACCCAAAAAAAGAAAAAAATCTGATAAAACAGCATCGTGATAAATAAAACAAAAAAAATACCCCAATATCCAAAATTAACATAAGCTTCACCCCACCAACTTATTCCAGGAGAAGTTACATAATCGGTAGACGAAATAATTCCAGTTTTTCTTCCAATTTCATTCGCACTGACAGATTTTGGCTTCCAAGGTAGAATTAAACGTGGTACAGGTGATAATATAATATGCCAATAGGATTCTCCTTTTAAAAACGAATATTGATCTGGATAATAATCAGATAATATTAAATAATTAGAAAAAGTGTCAAGACGACGAACAAAAGAATTTGCGATAAAGAAAACATATCCACGTTCTCGCACATCCGGCCTTTGAGATAAATGTTGGCTATAGCTTATATTTGTTTTCCTCTTATTATATTCTTCCATATAATTCCGATAAGCATTATAAAAAGAAAAAAATAAGGCTATAATAACAGAACTAATAAGTATTATTTTACCCAGATGTTTTTTAATGAATATCAAGCTACAAAATATAAATAATAATATTGGCATTAAAATTTTTATTTTCGATCCGGATGGAAAAAAATAAATTCCATTAAGAATTAACAAACTCCAAAATAAAAATTTGAAATTTTTTTTACCAGAATATTTAGTAAAATAGAGTAAAGACAACCCAATCCACGTAAAATTTCTGACCATCCCAGAAAAAAAACCTATTATACCTGATGCTGATAAAGAGATATCTCTACCTTTATTAATACTTAAACCACCAGAATAATAACCTCCTTTAATATAGAGAAAAACTTGGGCAATGACTACAAAAAATAATAAAACTATTATTAATTTAATAAACACACTATTCATTCCCTTAAAACTTATTCTTCTAATTCTCCTTTTGATAAAATTCAAATCTATTGAATAAATAATAAAGTTTATAAATATAAAAGAAATACAAATAATCAAAAAACCTTTAACATTATTAGATTTTGTAAGCTCCAAATTACTTTTAATCGTCCCAAATATCAAATGATAAAAATAAGGTATCATAAATGTCAAGATAATCATACAGTTAAATAAAAATAGTGGGTGTAGAAACCATACATTAAAATTATCTAAATTATACTTATAATATAGCTGTCTGCATATAAATAGCATAAATAAAATTGTTATAGATGAGGTTAAAATAATTATATTCATTTAGAATTTAATATTTCTTTATATTTTTCTATTATTTTTTCTCCATAATCATTCCAGGTGAATCCTTGCTGAACCTTTCTTTTTGCTGCTTGTCCCATTTCTCTGCATTTTCCAGGATTCTCATAAAAATATAAAATTTTTTCTTTCAAAGCTTTTACATCCCTTATCGGAATAATAAACCCTTCTTTGCCATCTTCTATCAAATCCTGCCCACCAGTGTTGGTAGTACAAATTAAAGGCAATCCACAAGCCATTGCTTGAAGTTGAACTAAAGCTATTCCTTCTTGAATAGAAGAATGTATATAGATTAATCCTTGAGAATAATACTTATATAATTCTTTTTGTGGTTTATGTCCGACCCAATTAATTTTTCCATTATCATATTTTTTTAAAAACGGTAACATTTCATCACTTAAGTTTCCCAAACCAATAAGTTCTGAATTAGGCAAGTTTAGCTCACTAAAAGCCTGTAATAAATAATGAGTTCCCTTTTGTAAATTACCCCCAACAGTAATGATTCTAAAAATATCATCTGTTTTTGGAACTTTAATAAATCCATTTAAATCTACTCCATAAGGTATATGAATCAATTTATTTTCAGGGATACCCCGTTCTAAAAAAGTTTTTTTAACAAACTGAGAAGGTATTGATATATAATCTGCTTCTTTATATTCCTGTAGCTCTTTATTAATAATTCTTGGATGAGTTTTTTTATTTTTTAGGCCGAACCTTTCATATTCTTGGTTTAATATTTCCTGTTGATATAGCATATGAGAACTTCCTCTTTCCAGAATCGTTATTGCCCCTAATTCTTTAGCTTTTCGTAAAGAATGTAACGAAAACCCAGCCCATCCAATAAATATGTCGCAAGAAGTCAATTTTTGCGTAACTAATTTATCATATAATTCTGAAATAAAATATTGGGGATTATAAAAATTCTTTACTGAAACAGGTAATTTTCTCCATCCCCTGTTAATTATTTCTTTAATTATAATAGAAATAATTTTATCTTTAGGGATTCCATACTTTATTGTTTCAAACTTAGGATAAGATGTTATGAGCTTCTTCAAATATTCTCTTTTGAACAATTGATTCGCTAAATAAAAAGCATGGAATCTCCCTGGAACCGAAATTATTATTTGCATAATTAATTTTATAAAAAATGTTATTAAATTTTAGATGCTAATCTTTTATTAATTATTGTTATTAAAAGCTGTTTTGTTGAGATTTACATAGTTTATTTTTTTATTTTTACAGCACTTTATAATCGCACCATGTAACCTAGAATATTTTCTTAATGGATTTTTCGTTTGGCTCAGATAATATTCTATTTTCCAAAACAAAGGAAGAGTGTGTTTATATATGGTTTTGTGCAAAAAAATAAATAAAAGAAAATTAATACTGTGATGCAAAAAATTAACTAACTTTGGACAATAGAAAAGATTCGGTCTTTCTAAAATATTATCTACGGAAAAACCAACTATACTCAAGAATCTCTTAATTATTATTTTATTATAAATACGAATATGCGTTGGTTCAGAATCATTTAAAAAAGGAATAGATAAAATTAATACTCCGTCATTTTTTAACACTCTTCTAATATTCAATAACGCATCATAGTCATATACAAGATGTTCTATAACTTCCCCTAAGATCACTGCATCAAAAAAGCTATCAGGATAAGGTAGACCTTTTTCAACATTACCTACTTGCAAATTATCGAATTCATTATTTTTAAATAAATCAAAGGCATATACTTCTTTTCCTAAAGTTTTCATGTAATAATAATCCCTGCCACCAAATATCCCAATTATTAAGATCTTTTTTTTATCAGGAGCAATAAGTCTAGCTATTTGATATTGGACTTCGCTAGCCCCTCCAAGACAAATAAATTGAGAATGATATTTCGCCGGTATCAGCTCAGCGTTTTCCTTTAGAAAATACTTTTTCATCCCATCGTAAACATTCTTTATTTTTTTAATCATTACTGTTGTTGGTTAAAATTAATTACTCCTTAAGTCTATAAAATATCTAGATAAATTTTATAAAAAATAACTTTTTTAAACTGACTTTTATATTTTTATTTCAGTTTACTAATCAAATCCTTAATTTGTTTTCTATCTATAAAAATAATAGACAAAATCCATATACAGCTAATACAGAGCAAAACTTTCCATTCAAGGTATGATCTGCTAACTAAAAACACAATCACAGATATAATAGTTAAATATACTGGTAATTTTATAATTTTAGCCCAATTAATAGATAATTTATGCCGCTTAGACACAATCAAAGCTATTAGCGCAGCTTGAATCATACCTAAACTAAAAAACCAAGAAACTAAAAACCATTTATCACCTAAATACCAAGCTGTGAACAAACCAACAAGAACAATGCAGGTAGCAATAATACGGCTCAAAGTAATTGGAAAAATTATTCCCGCAGCGAAAAGAGCAGAAGAAAGCGGTCCCAAAAAAGAATTAGCAATAATAAAACCAGAAAGACCTCTCAAATATTCAGAAGCCTCGGCCCATTGACTACCTAGAACAGTAGCAATTATAAGCTTGGGAAAAAATAAAACTAAAATTCCTGTAAGCACTCCTATTCGTAAAATCCAAAACAAATTTAGCTCTAATCCTCGCGATACTTTGACTTTATTATTTTTAACCTTGGAATAAGTTGCAAAAGCAATTTTCCCAAAAAAAGGATTAACAGCAGAATTTTGTAATTGCGCCAAATATTTACTTCGTTCATAAAAACCTAATATTCCTGTTCCGCCCATCGCCCCTAATATAATATTAGGCAATCGATTGTTCAAGATTTGGGCTAATCGTTGTAAAAACATATTAATAGAATATTTAATTATTTTTACAGCAGTAGATTTATTAAAATTTAAGCGAAAAACATGAGAAGAAAAATAAAAAGCAGTTAAAAAAGCTAAAGTTATTGTAACTATTTGCTTCCAAAGTAAGCTCCATACTCCTCTACCATTAATAGCCAAAAAAAGAGCAATCAAAATACCAAACACTGGTCCTATAATTGAAATAAAAGCACCTCGACGAAAAAATAAGTCTCTATCTAAGCTAGCCAGATAAATTGTCGTGGGAATACTCAATATTTTAACTACCGCAATGCAAAAAATGAAAATTATTACAGTAGATGAATACAAAGACATTTTTTGCAATATAATAGTTGCTGTTATAGCTATAACAGAAAGTCCTATGGATATTCCCCATGCTATCAGGTGCCCCGTATCAAATACATCCGGTTCTCTCTGTAGATGAATGCAAGCTTGAGCAATACCCAAGCCACTGACTATAAATATAATCTCAACTACAGATAATGCTAAAGCCATTATCCCAAAATCTTCAGGAACCAATAACCTTGCTAACCACAAATTACCTATAAAGGTGATAAAAAAACCAAAATACTTTACGATAGCTGTCCAGAAGGCTCCCCTTAGTGCTCTTTTTGTAATAGACATAAATAATTAAAAAATTGTAATTTTAAATCGGTACTGTTCTTAAAAAATCTAAATATTTTTGGTATTCCATCTCCAAATATCCATTTGGTAAAGAAACTAACTTTTGAGTAATTTCAGGTACCCCGGTTCGTTTAAATAGATTGCAACGTTTTGTATCTTTGAAAAGCATAGCTCTATTTCCATAAGATAAAGAAGCTACACAAGCATGAACCCTTTGAGAGAGAGTAAACTCTGCGCCACTATAGATGTCTAAGTATGAATATGGATTTAGAGAAAAATGCCTATTTGGCCTATTAAATACCTCATTACTAATAACTCCGCAAACACCATGATGCGGCCTAATAATTTTGATATTGTCAATAAAAGAAGGATAAGACTTGATGGAAGTTATTAACTGCCTAAATTTATTCATTTTTTCCACTGAATTTTTATCAACTTCTACCTTAATTTGACCACTGGAAGATTGATAAATTTGAACTTTCGGTTCAGTTGAAGTTTCAAAACCAAAAACTGCATATGGCCCTAAATTTATTTTTTTTATTCCTTGAAAATGAAAAGAACTAAAGAAAGCAGCACATATTCCATTATATGAATATTGAAATAAATCATTGTAAGCTTGAAATGTCTCAGAATCACGCGTAATTAATAAATAAGGTTTGATGCGTTTTAGTTCTTTTCTGCATATTTCTACTTCCTCTTGGTCATAATAATTTGAACCTGCGCTCATAATAACAATTCGTACTCCTCTTTTTGACAATAATTCGAGTTGAGACGACCATCTTTCTGAAAATCTTTTATAAAAAACAGGTCCAGATATAACATACCAATCAATATCATAAAAGTTAAAGACCTGAAAGTATCCTAGGTTTCGAAAAATACGCCCTTTAAAGGAAGGAGGTGGAATATCTTCACCAGGAATTACTTGTGCTTTTCCTTGATACACTTTTGACAGATCTTTTAATACAGATAACATATAAAAAGCATTACCTATGTTAGTAAATTGATTGCAACAAACAATTATTTTTTTCATTTAAACAACCTTTAACTTTTTAGTTTATATATAATTTATACTGCTCCCTATTAACAAATCAACCATTTTAAGTTAGAATAAGCTCCTAAGCAAAAGGAGGTTTATCCTATGAAAAAACGTAAATGGGCAAGTAAAGAAAAAACCCGTATTGTCCTTGAAGGCTTAAGCGGCAAT
>JAIPHS010000002.1 GCA_021735105.1 Candidatus Omnitrophota bacterium | reverse complement strand
CTCGCAATGACAAATCAGGTTTATTTTTTCTTTTCTGCTTTTTTAAATTTACCGGTAACATTACTAGACTCAATTAACTCTATAGAATTAACTTTACCCGGCTCTAAAACATGGGCTGTAATAAATATTAATAAATCTATCTTTTCGGTATCATTAGTTTGCCGTTTAAACAACCAGCCCAAAACAGGAATTTTGCTTAAAAATGGCACCCCAATCTCTTCTTTTGCTTTTACATCTTTAAGCAATCCGCCGATAACTATAGTCTCACCATCTTTCATTAATACTTGTGTTTCAGCTTCGCGAGTGTTTATCCTTGGATACGAAACAAGATCAGCATCTGCTGAAGAAATAGTTACTTCCCCGCCTAAAGAAGTAACGGCTGGATGAATGATCATATTTATAAAGTCCTCATTTCCTCCTGAAATTTGAGGCACAACATTAAGTTGAATACCTATGTCTTGGTAATAATCTAAAGACCCCCCGGTTACAGTATTAGTCTCTGTACTCACCTCTGTGCTGACTATTGGATATTTTTCACCAATCAAGATTGATGCCTCTTGATTATCTAAGGTCATAATTGTGGGGGCCGAAAGAGTATTGGTATAGGCATCATCTTTAACTGCATGTAAAATTGCTTCCAGATTAGTCCCGGTAAGTTTTTTAAAAGCAAACTCTAATCCTGCTGAAGAACCTAATGTTGCTGATGGATTAAGTACAGATGGTGTTGTCCCAGTAAAGGGATCTATTGACCCGTCTATTTTGCCTGAATCAATATCAATTTCTGTTGATCCAAGTTCTCCAGTAAACCATTGAAAACCGAAATCATCTAATAAATCTTCACTTACTTCCATAATTTGAGCCTTAATTAAAACCTGTTTTGGTTTTTTATCTATTAAATTTAGTAAACTTTCTATCTCAGCTATTTTTTTAGCCAGATCGGAAATCATCAAAACTTTTGTCTTAGCAGTTTTTACTTCACCGCTTCTTTGCCTTTTGGTTACATCTACCCCAAACTCCCAACCGGCCTGGCCGCTTACTTCTAAAACTGTAGCCCTGCCCACTGGTGAAAGCATCGGCTCAACAGCTTTCTTTGCGTCATTAGCATCGATAAATTTTAAGTTAAAAACTTTCATCTGGGGCCTTTCAACTTCTTGTCTGGTTTGATCTCTTTTTTCTCTCTCGGTAATTTTTTTAGTAGTATCAACAACAACTGTATTTTTGCCAACCCATTCATAGCTATAATCATAAGGCCTAATTACCACCTCCAATGCAGTAAGCCAGTCTAGGTCCTCTAGATTTACCGTAACTGTCCCTTCGACATCAGGGCTGGTAGTAATATTAACCTTTCTGCCATCCTGATACGCCTTTTGGGCGATGGAACGAATAACAGTTTTTATATTAGCATCCTTGAATTTAAGAACCTCAATATTTTGCGCAAAAATAGTGTTTATATTGTTTTGAGTTGATAAAAAATTAAAAAATATAAAGAAAGTAAAAATTAAGACTACCTTAATAAATTTATTTAGGCTCCTAATCATTTTCAACCTCCAGCATTAAATTATGTTTTTTATTGCCTTTTTCTAAAATTACTTTTTCCTTTTCAATTTTTAAAATTTTAAATTCACCAATCTGCTGGCCTTCCTCCAAAATCTCTCCGTTTATTGCCACAACAGAATTAGTTTTCGAATAAATTATCCCTTCTAATGAAAGATTGCCAATATCAATTTTTTTGGGAATTAAGATCTTTCCATAAGAATCGACTAAAGGATGAAAAGGGTTTCTTTGGTCATTGGAATAAAAATAATCCTTGTTATCGGCAAAAGATAAAGAAACCAATAAACAAAAGAAAACAAAATAGAGGCTTATTTTTATTACTTTTGGCTTAAACCACATAATAACATATTGATTTTATTGGGCCGATAGCCGGTTATAACTAATTCTTTGAGTTGAAAAAAATATTTATCCTTTTGCAAAAAACTTAAAAAATTACCTAAATCGTGAAAACTACCTTCAGCTTCAATCCTAAAAGGAATATAATCAAAATTTTTATTTTCTGCCGAGAAAACATCAAGAGGCGTAATTGCTTTAATTTTTATATCATACTTTTGGCTATTTTCAGAAATAAAGGAAATTAACTTAGATTCATGGCCGACAGCTACAATCTTGTTTTTGTTGTTTTCTGTTTTTACTTTTAGCCTATCTACTTTATCTAAATAATCTGGCTTTTTAGGCCAATCGGTTTTGGTGGTATTAATTTTTTGTCTTAAACTATCTGTTTTTTTAGCCAGTTTTGAAATTCTTCCGATTCCCCAAGGCAAAAATATAAATAACTCAACCACTAAAGTTAGAGCTAAAATAATAAAAATAACCAGTTGTTTGTCTAGCTTTATTTTTTGCATTCGATAATAAATTGAGTAACTTCTACCCCGTTAAAATTTGTTCTTTTAGTATCTTTTATACTCATTCTTTCAAACTTTTTTGAGAAATCTTCACTTTCTTGTAAATTATTGATAAAATTTTCTAAAGAGACTATGGGGTCTTCATCCCACGCCACAATATACCCTTCAACTTTGATCGCTTCTTGTTCAAAAAAAACATTTTTAAACCAAATATTTTTTGGCAAAGCAGAAAATAAATTATTTAACAAAGTTATTCCTGTGTATTTAGGAGCTACAACATCTTTTATCCTACTAAGCTCCCGCTCTAAGCTATCCCTGTTATCTTTGATCTCGTCTAGCTGACTGCTTCTAGACTCCCACTTTTTCCATATATTTCGATAATGGTTGTATCTTGCTGCCTTGGTTAAAGAAAATAATCCTATCCCACCAACCAACAAAGCAAAAAATATAACCAAAAGTATCAACAGAGGAATGTAATCTAATGCTTTTCCTAAACCTTGGTCAAAAATAGTTGGTTTCCTGGGATTTAAATTTATTTTAATTTTTTTCATATGTTTATAATAACAACCCAAAAGTTACTGCTAAGTTATGCTTATACTCTCTATAATTTTTTTTAGAAAAACTATCACTAAAGCTTAAGTTATTTGATTCATCCGGTACTAAAATCTCTGAATCAATCTCTAAATTATCAGAAAAAATACTAGTAATATTAGGTACCGCGGCCAATCCTCCTGTTATATAAAGTTTATCTAAACTTTTGCCTTTATTTAATTCAAAAAAATCAAATGAATTTTTAATTTCTTTACACCAGTCTGAAATATTTTCTTCTAAAATAGTAAATAAATCGCTTTTTTTATCTACTTTCGATAGAACACTTACGGCTTCTTTTTCTGATATGCTCTTTACCCTAGTTGTAATTTCAATTAAATCCTTTGTGCTGAATTTTACTTCCCGGCTAAAAAACGGCAGTCCTTCTTCTAGAATATTCATTGTCGAAAAACTATGCCCAATATCTAAAATGCAGCTATTCATTTTTTTGTTTTCGGGATCTTTATCCAGATAAAGATTTATAAGAGATATGCTATCTAAGGTAATTTCAGAAATCGAAAACCCCTTTTTTTCAAAAGATTCTAAAATTGAATCAATATGTTTTTTTTTAGCTACAGCTAACAATATTTGATTTTGCGAAGGAGTAATTTCTTTTAGTATTGTATAATCAAAATAAACCTCATCAGGCCGATAGGGAATAAGCTTATTCAGCTGATAATATAAGGCCTGCCTTAACTTTCTTTTTTCAGTTTTGGGAAAAGAAAAATAACGCACTAAACAATCCGGGCTTTTGAGAGAAATCTTAATCTTTTTGGTGGGGATTTTTTTATATGACTTTAGCTTTCCGATGACTTCGGGAAGATCTTTGTTTGCCTCAATAAAATAATCAGCAATTTTGCCTTTTTTGACAATTATTCCTTTTATAAAATAGTTACCGATATTAATCGCAGTAAATGTTTCGGCGCTTCTTTTGACCAAACCTTTTTCAACTAATTCGGAGGCCTTTTTTTGTATATTTTTGAGCATTTTCAACTGTTTTATTAATTTATATCTTCTGCTATAGACAAAAAATAATTACATAAACATAATAAAGCAGTTCATCTTAATTGTCAATCTAATAGATAGCTAATTGATTTATTTTCTGCTTTATGATAAGCTTTACCCTGTGGAATGCCGCTTTGCGGCAATTTTGTAAACAAAATTATTCCACAGGGTGAATATGAAAAAAAATGAGTATTTTATCTACCTAAACCAAAAGGATAGCAGCAAAGCAGCAAAAGAGATTTCTTTAGAAATCAAAGTAAGATTTAAAACTATCCCCTCTTTTATCTTTATTCTTTTTACCCCGGGATATGATCCCAAGAATTTATCACAAATCTTTAATCTAACCTTGAATAATCCTAACTTATTCGCAATTCAGGCTCCCCTTCTAATTTATAAAAATAAAATTATTGAAAAAGGCATAATCAGCTGTTGTATTAATAAAAAAGATACTCGGGTTAACAGCCTTTTTATCGGTTCTCAAGATTCAGAAAAAATTGAATATATCTTAAAACAATATTTTAAGGAAATTAAAAGAAAAAATATAAAATTTATCTCTTTTCTTTCTCCCCAAATAAACTCTTTATCTTTTTTAAGAGGATTAGAATTTTCTTTGGGAAAGTTAATTACCTTCTCCGGAGCAGGATATCAAAATAAATACTCACCTCGAGAAAGCTTTATACTAGAAAAAGGAGTAGGGAATGGCTTGATAAGTTTAGTTTTAGATGGCATCAATACAGAGACCCTTCATTTACAGAATTTTATTCCTTTTGGCAAACCTTTTGAGATAAATAAACTCAACCCGAAACAACAGATAATTTATGAGATAAACAATAGGCCGGCTGTAGAAATTTATAAGCATTATTTTGAAGAAAAATTTAACAGTTTTATTAAAAATCGTCTTTTTTCTTATTACCCGTTAGGAGTATTAAACAAAAATTCTTTCCATTTATTGACTATAGTTGATATATTAGAAGACGGGTCTTTTTTGTTTAAAGGAAATTTGCGTAATAAGGCTCAAGGTAATTTGATGACCCTGAGAGAAAAATATCCAAAAAGTGAGATTATTAATAAACTAGGAGAAACGAAAAACAGAAAAGAAGGAATTGTTTTTATGATTAATTCTTTAGAGAGAAAAAAAGTGTTAGGCAAAAAAGCGGAAAAAGAAATTGAAAATATAGAAAATCTTTTATCTCCAAAAAAAGAATTGTTTGGTATATATTCTGATTATTATTTATTTCCTGATGAAGAAACTCAGGACATTAATATAGAAAGCGGGGGATTATTGTTAAATGTTTGGGAATAGCCCGGTTTTGTTAGCTGAATTTTTAAATATTTCTTCAAAAACTGCATTAAGCGCAAGTTTTTTCTTCACACTATTTGTTGTCTTTGTATTCCTCTATGTTGTAAAGAAATTAAATGCTATATCTAATTTGAAAAAAGAAAATTTTAGCTTAAATAGTTCTTTAGAAAAATTAGACCAACAAGCAAAAATAATTTTAAAAGGCGATATGGACTTAAAGCTTTACCAACAAGAAATAGAAGTGCAGGGTAACAAGCTCAATCTTTTAAGAAAATTTATATCATCCAGCCTGCCCATACTTAATAAAAATCAACTTTTTTTAAAGATAGACAACCTTTTAATAGAAAAATTTGGTTTCAAAAAAGGCCTTTTATTAGACTTTGATAATCTAGAACAAATATATGAAATGAATTTTGACTCTTTTGAAACTAAAACTATAGCTGATATCATTTTCAAAAATAAATCTTACCTTCAAGAAAAAAAAATATTAACTTCTGAATCTGAGATTTGTAAAACACTTTCGGCCAGATTAAATATAAACAATATCCTTATCTGTCCTATTAAGACTAAAAGTAAAGTTTATAATATTTTTATTTTAGCTGGATTAATTTCTTCTGATTTTATCAGAGAGTCGACAAAAGAAACTTTCTTAATACTTTGTATGTATTTATCTAAATGCTTAGACAACATTGAATTATTTGAACAAATTTATCAAACCAAAGAAAGCCTGGAAAATAAAATAAAAAACAGAACAAAAGAATTAGCTAAAAGTTTAAAAACAGTGGAAACAATCAGTAAAACAAAATCAGATTTTATTTCAAATGTATCTCACGAACTAAGAACACCTCTTACTTCTGTTAAGGGGTTTTCTTCACTTTTAGCTGATGAAAAATTTGGCAAATTACCCCAAGAGGCAAAAAAAAGGCTTGAAAAAGTAGTTGAAAATGTTGATAAGTTAATGGATATAGTTAATACTCTCTTAGATATTTCTCGAATTGAATCCGGAAAGATAGAAATAAATATAACTTTTGATGACATTGTGCCTTTAATCAAGAATATTGCTGACTTTTTTGAACCACAAAGTCATCAAAAGAATATAGATATTAAGATAGATGCACCTGAAAATTTTAATGTTTATATGGATAAAAATTTAATTGAAAGAGTCTTGACTAATCTTGTCAATAATGCTATTAAGTTTACACCTGAAGGTGGCCAAATAATAATTAGCTGTAAAGATACCAATCAAAAAGCTTTAATTTCTATAGCTGATACAGGATTTGGTATCTCTAAAGAAAACTTAGATAAGATATTTCAAGAATTTTATCGAGTAAAAGATATGGAGAAAAGAGCAATAAAAGGAAGCGGCTTAGGGCTTCCCTTGGTAAAAAAAATAATCGATAGCCACAAACAGAAAATATGGGTTGAGTCAGAAGTAGGCGAGGGAACTACTTTTTCTTTTACCCTAGAAAAAAGAAAAAATGAATAAATTAAAAATATTAGCTGTAGACGACAACTTAGACATCTTAGATTTAATAGAAGCTACTTTAGAAAGTGAATTTGAGGTCCAAACTGCTGATACCGGCGGTGAGGCTTTAATTAAACTAAAAAAAATTACCCCTGATTTACTCATATTGGACTATATGCTGCCGGATATCAATGGAGATCAAATTTGTAAAAAAATAAGACAAGATGCTTTGCTTATGAATTTACCAGTTTTGATGCTTACTGGAAAAGGAGAGGTTGAGGACAAAGTCAAAGGGCTGGAAGCTGGCGCTGATGACTATATGACTAAACCATTCTTACCCCAAGAATTAATTGCAAGAATTAGAATGTTAATCAGAAGATCTAGTTTAAATCTTGATGCAAACCCCTTAACCAGATTACCGGGAAACATTTCAATAAATAAAGAATTAGAAAATAAACTATCTCTCAAAGAAAATTTTGCTGTTCTCTATGTGGATATAGATAATTTTAAAGTTTTAAATGACTATTATGGCTTTGGCAGGGGAGATGAAATAATTAAAGAAACTTCACAAATACTGGTTGAAGCTATGCAGGAAAAAGGCCAATCGAATGATTTTATTGGACATATCGGCGGAGATGATTTCGTAATAATAACTTCCGTTGAAAAAGCAGAGCTAATATCAAAAAGTATAATTTTTAAATTTGATAATTTTTCTCCAAATTTTTTCGATCCGGAAGATAGAAAAAAAAGTTACATTGAAGCAAAAAATAGAAGTGGGGAGACATCCAAATTTGGCTTCCCCACTATTTCAATAGGTATAATTACCAATGAAAAAAAAGATTTTAATCATGTAGCTCAGGTAAGTTCTCGAGGTGCAGAACTAAAAAGTTTAGCAAAAAAGTTCCCCGAAAGTAAATATATCTTCGACCGCCGAAAAGACTAAAGCAGATTCACACAGATAGAATTACCGATAAACACAGATAAAATATCTGCGTGAATCTGCCAAAAATTTGTGTGTATCTGTGTCTTAAATGCGGGAGTGGCGGAATGGCAGACGCGCTAGGTTGAGGGCCTAGTGGTAGCAATACTGTGGGGGTTCAAATCCCCCCTTCCGCATATTAATGAATGCCTTTATCTTTATCCCTATTGCGGAATAAATCTAGGAATCTGTCTTCATATTCCTTATAAACATTCCAATCATCAAGCTCTTTTTTTAATTCACTCGCAGCAGTTATATCTTTTTTAGCTTTTTTAAAAAGATCCTCAATTTTTCCTCTAGCTGATTGGGGAACCTTGGTATATGCTGCCAAATCTTTTTTTATTCTTTTGACATCTTCTTCATTTAAAGGGCTGGGGCCTTCCGGCTTGGCTTCTCCTTTAAGATAACTAATTAATTTATCTATTTCTTTTTCAATAAATTTTGCTCTTTTCCAAATAGAAGAAATATCAAGTTTAATCTGAAAAAAGTTAATAAGTAAATCTAAGACAATGGCTGTAGCCTTGGGGTTCTCGATTTGGGCTGTATAAAAAGGAATTTCAGCTAAAATACAAGCGCCTTTAAGCCCTTTATATTTAGCCACACCTAATAATATGCCATTTAATCCACTTATCTGGCCTTTTTTTAATACTTTTGTTTCTGTTTTTTCAAACTGCTTAATAACAGAAAGATGAGTTGCAGCCAGCCATAGTGATGATTGATGCTTATGATCAATTGATTCTGGTTTAGCAGCAAAGGTAAGAATCAATTTTGGATTATATTTTTTTATAAACTTAATTATAATTCCTGAAAGCTCTTCTGCGTGATCAAGAGGAGGCTGAGCTTGGCCTAGGAAAAGAATTATATCCGGGCCTTCTTTACCTTTGTAATAATAAAATAATCCCGCCGGAGGTTTAGGTATATTGGTTATTCCGGCTTTAACATTTACTGCGGCCGGTTTGAAAAAAAATTCGGTGCGAATCTTGGCAAACATTTTAAAATTCATAGCCTCTTTTAAAAATAATGCACTCCGATAAGCTACTTCACCCATACCCGGCCAAGCCGCTATAAAAATTGGTTTTTTTAACTTTGGATTAGATAATTGTTTAATCATTTTACTCCTTTAAAGAAAACCCCACCATAAGTCCGCTAGGGTCTAACGCTATCAGTCCTTTTCTCATACAAGTGGGCACCGCATTTTAAACTTTTGCCTAAAAAATATTGGCTCCCTTAAAATTAATGTTGGCTGTAGCGCTAATACCCCGAACGAAACAGGCAGGGTACGCAACAATTATAACACTCTACCTTTTTAGTTTCAAGTAGAGGTGGTTTTTACGGCCACCCTTCTCTGTCTATCTTAAAATAATGCCTTCTT
This sequence comes from Candidatus Omnitrophota bacterium, assembly GCA_021735105.1. Lineage (GTDB taxonomy): Bacteria > Omnitrophota > Gorgyraeia > Duberdicusellales > 4484-171 > PXAH01. The sequence continues at coordinate 35,174 of JAIPHS010000002.1, read as the reverse complement.
TATTATAAAGTTTTTCGCGAATTTGATTATGATAACTATCCACTTGATTGGAATTTAAAGTTTTTTCTCTAGATTGATAAAAAAGACGCAAAGTAAAACCAAAATGATCTTTTGATAAATTTTTATCTTGATAAGTATCTATTATTTTCAGATTCAATAAATGCCGGCTTCCTTCTTCTATTATTTTTTGAATCTTTTTAAACTTTGTATTTTTATCAATAGCTAAACTTATATCCCGCCAAATAACAGGAAATTTAGAAAAAGATTCAAATTTTTTATCTTGCTTAAATTTACCAAGTAAATTTAAATTAAGTTCAGACAAAAACAAATCTTCTTTTAAGCCGAACTTCTCTTTTAATTTTTCATCCAATTTTCCTATAAACCCAATAGTTCTATCCTTAACTTTAATTTCTAAGGCGTTATTTGCACTCATCAGTTTTGTTTGGTTAATTAAATAATTTATATTTAAATAATCCAGAATCTCTAAAACTGCGCCTTTTAGCAGAAAAAACCTTTGCCTGTCTCCACTTACGCCTAAAGATAAAAATGTATTTTCATCAACTTTATTACCACCCTTTTTTTTATATTTATCTGCAATTTCAAAAAAAGCTAAATTTTCTTTTCCCCGGTTTAAATTGTGTTTTATGCTTTTTATCATCCCTAAAAATAAAGTAGGCCTTAAGCTGTTTTCTTGGCTGCGTAAAGGGTTCCTTAAACCAAGGCCCTCTTCTTCTGTAAATAAGGAAAGTTCGTCTTTATTCTCCATGCTGTAGGTAATTATTTCAGCAAATCCCAGCAAGGCAGCAAAATCTCTTATTTTGTTTTTAAATTTCCAGCTATTTTCTTCTTTTTCTAAAACAGGGTTAGTTTTTAAAGCTTTTTCTATAAAAGGTATTTTGGGTTCAATTTTATTATACCCATAAATACGGGCAAATTCTTCATAGACATCAACTTCTTTTTCTATATCAAAACGAGATAAAGCTGGTTTAACTTTTATCGTATCGGGCAAATCTTTTTTTACTTTGAAATTTAAAGAAGTTAATATTTTTTTGACTTCACCTGTTTTAAAATCTGCTCCCAAATAATTTTTCATCTTAGACAATTTTATAGTAATTTGCTTAGGTTTTGATTCTGTTTTTTTACCAACTTTCCTATAACCGGTAAATTCAGCCTCAGCTAATTTTAAAATTTTATCTGTTGCTTCGCCGGACGCATATTCCAGGAAAGATTCCGACACTCTTCTCTCAAAACGATAAGAAGATTCAGTGTCAAGGCCAATCGCTCTCCGTGAACACCTAATAGTAATTGGCGAAAACTTTGCTGCCTCTAAAAATATATTTTTGCTATTAGCTGTAACTTCACTATTTTTTGCCCCCATAATACCGGCTAAAGCAATAACTTTTTTGCTATCTGCAATTACTAAATTTTCTGAGGTTAAGGTCCTTTGTTTTTGATCAATTCCGATAAACTCTTCTTTATCTTTTGCTCTTCTTATATGGATATCTCCTTTGATTTTATCTAAGTCAAAAGCATGAAGAGGATTGCCCCATTTAAGCATACAATAGTTTGTAACATCGACAATATTATTGACCGAAGTTAATTTGGAATTTATGAGAATTTTCTTCAACCAGGCAGGGGATTGCTTTACTTTTACCTTTTTTATTTCTCTGCCCAGATAATAAGAACAATCATCTAAATTGTCTATTAAAATTTTCTTTTTTGTTGGTTTAGGAGTAGTTTTTATTCTAGGATAATCTAACTTTATTTTTTTGCCTAACACAGCAGCAACTTCTTGAGCAATCCCTACAATCGAGAGCCAATCATAACGGTTAGTAGTAACTTCGGCAGAAAAAACCCAATCATCAGAAACTTTCTCTACATTTTCTACCTCAAGGCCGGCTGAAGTAAGGCGTTCGGCAAGATCTTGAGCTGAATTTTTAATATCTACAAATTGTTTTATAAAGTTGAGGCTAAAATCCATAATTTTAAATAGAAAATTGTTTCAGGAAATTTATATCATTTTCATAAAAAAGCCTAATATCATTTATTTGATATTTTTGCATAACAATTCTATCGACACCCATCCCAAAAGCAAAACCCTGATATTTTTTGCTGTCTATATTACAAGCTTCCAATACATCAGGATGAATCATTCCACAGCCCAATATCTCAAGCCAGCCTTTACCTTTACAAACCGGGCACCTATCTTGATTTTTTTGTTTATTTTTCTTTGAACAAATAACACATGAAACATCAACCTCTGCAGAAGGTTCGGTAAAAGGGAAAAAATGAGGCCTAAACCGCAACTGAACCTCTTGAGAAAAAAACTGCCGGGCAAAATAAAGAAGCGTTCCTTTTAAATACGAAAAATTTATGTCTTGGCCAACCACAAATCCTTCTATTTGATAAAACATAAAAGAGTGAGTCGCATCAACTACATCCGGCCGATAGACTCTCCCGGGAGAAATAACAGCTAGAGGGGGATCAACCTGCTGCATAATTCTTATCTGAGAAGGCGAAGTATGGCTTCTCAACAGCCAGTTTCCGCTTTTTTTATCTTTTTTGGCTAAATCCAGGTAAAAAGTGTCAAAGGCATCTCGAGAAGGATGGTCGAGCGGAATATTTAAAGCAGAAAAATTATGCCACTCATCTTCGACCTCATTGCCTTCGATAACATTAAACCCCAATTCCTTGAAAATTAAACATATTTCTTTTGTAACTGAACTTAAAATGTGTATTGACCCTTTTTGAGGGCGTTTAGCCGGATAAGTTAAATCTAATCTCTCTTCTTTTTGAATTTTTTCCGATAGCCTTTCTTCAATAGCTGAACTTATTTGATTTTTTAAAATGTTTAATTCTTTACCCCAACGGCCTCTTTCTTGTTTAGGCAAATTGGGAATATTGGAAAAAAGCTCTGATATTTTTGATTTTCTTCCCAAGTATTTTACCTTTAGTTCCTGAAAAAAATCTTTACTTTTTCCTTTTTCCAAATCTTTTTCAAAAGATTCTTTTATTTTTCTTATTTCTTGTGCCATAATTTTATTCTTATAAGATAAATAACCCCTATTGTCAAGAAAATTACAAGACTAATCAAAGCAGCCTTCTTTTTTTTGACGCAGACTGAACGTTTAAGCTCTTTCCCCTGCCTTACTACTTCCAAACTAATTAGGTGAACAGCCCTTTGGTTAGAAACAGGGCCATTTTTATAAAAAACACCTTCAATTTCAACTATATCTCCTTTTCTTTTATAATTTCCCCAATAAGTAATTTTATCTATGCTGCTATGGTCTTTTAAAAAAATGCTCATATTATGATTTTGTGACTGTACATTAAACCAACTTCCTTCTTTGGTGCTAAGCGGATCCCCGATGATTTCAGATTTAAATAAAACTTTCTTTTTATCATATTTTTCCGGGGTTTTAATTAATTTTTCTAAACTTACCTCATAAGATTGCGCCCAACCAGTTAAAGAAAATAAAAAAATCAAGGTTAAACTAAAAAAAACTATCTGTGTGCATCTGTAAAAACTGATTTTTGGCATGCTATCTGTATTCATCTGTGCCCCTATTTTCTAAAAAATGATAATAATGCTCCCAAAGCAACAAAAACTGCAATAAACTCTAGCCGGCCTATCCACATCTGGACTATATATACTACCTTTAAAATACTGGGCATGCTAGGGCTGGTTATTCCACTGGATAAACCCACATTTGCAGTTGCAGAAACTGACTCAAAGAGAGCGGCGGTAGCTGGATAGCCCAAACCAATAGCTACTAATGCTCCTGCCATATAAGTAATTATAAATAAAATAAAAATTATAAAAGCATTTCTTATCTTTTTATTAGATAAAAGAACATCGTTCAAATGGTGGTATTTTTCGCGAAATACCGCACCCGGGGGCATAATCCAGCGTTTAACTTCGGCACAAATAGTTTTAAAAATAATCCCTACCCGCAATAATTTAATACCGCCGGTAGTAGAGCAAACCCCTCCTCCGATCATCATCGCAAATATTACAGCTAAAAGAGAAAGAAGAGGAAACCCCATTAAAACCCCCTCTTCTAAATTAGTAAAACCACACCCGGTATGTGCGGATATAAGCTGATAGAAACCGCTTCTAAATAATTGCGAAAAATTACTTCCTAAAAAAGGAATATAAATCAATAATGTTAATGAAAAAAAAGTGAAAATAAAAGTTTTTATTTCAAAATTTTTAAATATTTCCTTCTTGTCTTTGTGCCAAAGCCAAAAATGTAAATTAAAATTAAAAGCTCCTAATATCATAAAAACAAGCGTAGCAATCTCTAGATAAAAACTATGATAATAAGCAATGCTTTGTTTATAAGGAGTAAAACCCCCCGTATCAAAAGCGGCAAAAAATAACCAAAATGCTTGAAAGATTGATTTAACTGAAGATAAGCCAATTCTGTTTAATATAAAAAAGAAAGCAGCTACTCCTAAAATTAAATAAACAAAGCTAACCTTCCAAATAAACCTGGCCGTTCCAACAACATTTGGCAAAATTCTTTCCTGTCTTCCTTCGCCAAGATAAAACCCTACCGCAACTTTTCTGGTTTGAGTTAATATTGAAAGAGTAGCTAAGATTATGCCCTGGCCGCCGATAAACATAGTAAGATGCCGCCAGCTATTATGGGCAAAAGACATATGATCTAGATCTTGTACTAAAATCAGTCCGGTCGTAGCAAACCCGCTCATGGCCTCAAACCAAGCATCTAAAAAAGAACTAAAATGCCCGGATAAAACAAGAGGGATAGCTCCCAAAAGCGAAAAGAATAACCAACCTAAGCTAACTGTAAAAAAGGTGTGTACCCAAGATATTTCTTTTTTAATTGGGAAAAAAACCAATAAAAAAAATCCCAGAGCTCCACTCACTGTTGTACCAATAATAAAGTCAAAAAGAGGAGAGATTTCATCCGTAACCAGCGCTACCAAAAGCGGAACCAACATAAAAAAGCTTAAACCTAAAATTAATCTCCCCAGTAAATTTAAAATTGTTGATAAGTCTTTTTTGGTAGGTGAAATTATCATAACTAAATTTTAAGAAGGAAAAAGAAGTTTACAGCTAATGCTAATAGATACCCGGCCAAAATAATCGCTAAACAGCAACAAATTTCTAGAATAATACCTAAAAGTGGTTTCATTATACCTTTCCGATAAGAGATCTGGTTAAATCTGTTTCGCTATCGATTAAAGTGGCAGCGATTATTTCATCTCCAGGAAGAATAGTAGTCGAACCAGAAGGAATAACAATTTCAGGCCCGCGTAATACAGAAATCAAAACTGAGTTAGAAGGAAGTTCAATATCTTTTAAAGATTTGTTAGCCACAGGAGAATCTTCTGGAATATCAACTCTAACAATAGAAAGCCTTCCTTTTTTAATACTCAAAAGATTCATCACATCAGAAAAAGAAGCTTCTTCTTCAACAACTCGTGCAATAATTGAAATTGAATCTACCGGATTATCAACTTTCATATATTTATACAAAGGAATATGCTTTGGATCATTAACTCGAGACACTGTCCTTTTTATCCCAAAAAAATCTTTGGCTAAATATGAAATAATTATATTATCTTCATCAGCTGAAGTTGCTGCAACAGAAACATCGACTTTTTCTATTTTTGCTTCTCTCAAAACACCTGGATAAGTTGCATCTCCGCAAATAATCATTATATTATCTAATTTGCTGGCCAAAGAATCACAAAGTTCTCGATTTTTATCAATTAAGCAAACTTGATGTTTATCTTCCTTAAGCCTTTCTGCTAAAATTAATCCTAACCGGCCTGCTCCAGCAATTACAATATACACTTTTTTAATACCTCACCTAAAAGATAAGTTTTGTTAATTATAGTCAAACCTTCTTCTCCAAATATTTTTTTCTTCATGGCATCATTTACCTGCAAAACTACTTTTTCAGTTTTATACTTTCTTTTGGCAACTTTTCCAACAACTAGATTAAGATTATCATTGCCGGTAAGTAAAAAAAGAGCGTCTGCCTCTTTAATCCCGGCCTTTTCTAAAGTAACTACATCTAAAGCATCAGCCCATATTTTTTTCCCGTTAAAATCCTCTTTTAACAAATCAAGATTTTTTAAACTCTTATCAATCACAACAACATTTTCTTTACTGGACAGTTCTTGGGCTAAAGCCCTCCCAGCACGGCTGCATCCAACAATAATTACATATTTCATAATTTTTTGGCCATACCTTTTAGCTTTTTACTTTATCTACAATTTGGTCAAAAACCTCTGGATTCTCTGAAGCAATCAATGCCAAAACATTGCGGGAAAGAATTATATTATTCTTTTTTAAATCATTAATTAATTCCCGATAAGATGTTCCTCTTTCTCTGGCAGCTGCATTAAGACGAGTAATCCATAGTGAACGAAACTCTCTTTTTTTAAGCCTTCTGTGATTATAAGCATAGACATAGGCCCTGCGTAAAGTTTCAACTGCCCTACGATAGTTTTTAGACCGCCTGCCCCAATACCCTTTAACCTGTTTTAGGACTTTTTTCTTTCTTTTTCTAGAAGCTACAGGACTTCTTACTCTCATAATAAACTCCTTTTTATTTTTTCGAATGGTTAATTGATGAATAAAAACAATCAACGAATTTACAAAGATAATCATCAACGAATATACGAATCAATTACGAATGTACGAATATTCATAATCCCATTCGTATATTCGTACAGATTAGTAAATTCGATGATTAGTTGCATTCGCTGATGACAACTAATTAACCAGTTTAAGCAGAATAAGGTAAAGCTCTTTTTACCACTTTTTGAAATTCTTTTGGTACCAGATCTTTTTTGCGTAAATTCCTTTTTCTACTGCGGCCTTTTCCGCTCAGCAAATGCCTTCTTCCGGCTTTTGCTTTTAATGCCTTCTTCTTTTTTGTAATTTTAATTCTTTTTGCAATTGATTTTCTCGTTTTTAATTTTGGCATATCTTCCTCCTCTAAAATAATTCAAGTGAATCTCTCTCTTGGATTGCAGATTGGAAATTGCAGTTAAGCAGATAATTTATCTGCCATCTGCCATCTATTCATTATAGCTATTTCGGGCTTAAAGTAAATATCATAGTTTTACCCCTCATTGCAGGCTCTTTATCTATTTGGGCAATAGATTCTGTGTCTTTTATAATATTATCTACGATTTTTCTTCCAATTTCTTTATGAGTAATTTCTCTTCCCTTATAACGCATCCTTATTCTTACTTTGTGTCTTTTTTCTAAAAAATTTTTCATTCTTTTTAGCTTGACTTGATAATCGTGTTGTTCTGTGCGAGGCGTAATCCTCACTTCTTTAAGCTGAGAATGCTTCTGGTGTTTTTTTAATTCTTTTTCCCTCTTGTTTTGTTCATATTTATATTTTGTAAAATCCATTATCCGGCAAACAGGCGGTTTTGCAGAAGGAGCAATCTCAACTAAATCAAGCCCATGCTCTCTTGCTTTATCTAAAGCCTCTTTACGGGTTACAATTCCTAACTGTTCTCCCTCGGGGCTAATTAACCTTAAATTTTCTGCAACAATTCTCAAATTCACTCTTACTCTTTTCTTCACCTATTTGGCCTCCTTTTTTAAAAAAGTTATTAATTGTTCTAGTTTTTTTGAACCTAAATTTTCTTTTCCTCTTTTTCGTAAAGAAATTGTTTTTTCTTCCTTTTCCTGCCTTCCTACTATTACCATATAAGGTATTTTTAAAAGTTCCTTTTTCCTAATTTTTTTCTGTAGAGTTTCCTCATCTAAGTCGCTCTCAACTCTAAAACCTTCTTTTTCTAGTTTTGTTTTTACCTCTTGTGCGTAATCAGCTACATCTTTATTGATATTTAAAACACTAATTTGAACCGGTGCAAGCCAAAAAGGTAAAGCACCGGCAAAATGTTCTATCAATGTAGCCATAAATCTTTCTAGGCTTCCTAAAATAACACGGTGAATCATCACTACTCTTTGATCATTATCTTCCTTTGAACGATAAGTTAAATCAAACCTTTCCGGAATATTATAATCAAGTTGAACAGTAGCACACTGCCAGCTTCTCCCGATAGCATCTTTTAAGATAATGTCTATTTTAGGCCCATAAAAAGCTCCGTCCCCGGAATTCAACTTGTAATCAAGTTTTTCCTTTTTTAGGACTTCCTCTAAAATATTTTCTGCTTCTTCCCAATCTTTCTGTTTTCCAATAAACTCATCCGGACGAGTACTTAATTCAGCGCTATAGCCGCTAAAACCAAATTTTTCCATGGTGGACTTAACAAATTCAATAACTCCTTCTATTTCCGAATAAAGATCTTCTTTTTTACAAAAAATATGAGCATCATCTTGGGTAAACCCTCTAAGGCGAAGTAATCCATGCAGCACCCCGCTTTTTTCAAACCGATAAACTGTGCCTAATTCAAACAACCTAAGAGGAAGATCCCTGAAGCTATGCAGCTTTGATTTATAAACAAGAATATGGCCGGGACAATTCATAGGTTTTAAAATAAATTCCTGGTTTTCTTTTTTAATCGGATACATATATTCTTGATAATAATCAAGATGGCCGCTTTTATCCCAAAGATTTTTATTCATAATATGAGGGGTATTAATCATTTGATAACCCCTCTTTAGGTGCTGATCTATCTCCCAATCTGTAATAATTTTACGCAAAATCGCACCCTTAGGAAGATAAAAAACTAATCCTGCGCCAGCTTGTTCTGGATATATATCAAATAGGCCCAGTTCTTTGCCTAATTTGCGATGATCTCTTTTTTTTGCCTCTTCTAACCGGTTTAAATATTTCTTTAAACTTTTCCTATCAGGAAAAACTGTTCCATATATCCGGCTTAGCTGGGCATTTTTCTGATCGCCCCGCCAATAAGCTCCTGATACCGAAAGCAATTTAAAGTTTTTTAAGGCTCCAGTGTCTTTTAGATGCGGTCCCTTACATAAATCTATAAAATCATTATGCTGAAAAGTTGAAACTTTATCTTTTCCTAAATCTTTGATCAACTCTATCTTATAAATCTCACCTTTTTTTCTAAAAAAATCTATAGCCTCCTCTTTGCTCAACTCTTTTTGGGCAAAGGGTAGCTTGGATTTTATCTCTTCTTCCATCAACTTTTCAATTTTGGGCAAATCTTCTTCGCTTAACCCTCCTGGGATATCAAAGTCATAATAAAACCCTTCTTCGATAGCAGGGCCTATGCCTAATTTAGCCTCCGGATAGAGTTTCTTAACTGCTGAAGCTAAAACGTGTGAACATGAGTGTCTTAAGCTTTCTAAATCCATTTTCTGAATTATAACCTTGTTCCGAGGGAAGAGGGACGATAGACGACAGACGATTTCGTCTTTTCGTCCGTCGTCCTTTCATCCTTCGGTACCTTCTTTATATGAAGTCATGGGCGGTGTAGGATTCGTAACAAATCTTCGGCGCAGCCGAAGCTATCTGATTACTATAACTGTTTTATTTGTTCCGAAAAAACTTATTTCACTACCCTCAAATAAATTTTGCAAATAACATTTATGAATAAACAATAAAACATGGGCGGTGTAGGATTCGAACCCACGACCCTCTCGGTGTAAACGAGACGCTCTAAACCAACTGAGCTAACCGCCCGTATTCGCAATAATAACAAGAATTGACAAAAAAATCAACCCTTTTAGTAGACACTCCATTTTTGCTAAAAGCAAGATATCTAAACACCTCTACTTGGATAACTCTATGCTAAAGGAAGCGCCATCATACAAAATACCATTACAAACAAGGCTACAGTTTCAATTATTCCAAGTACTGTTATGTATTGGCCAAACCCTTTGCCAGTTTCTGCCAAAGCATCACAAGCCCTTGCTGCAGCTTTTCCTTGCATGTAAGCCGAGGCCCCCATAGCAATACCGGCAGATAGGCCTAATACAGCTTGAAATACATAAGTAGGAGTAGTGGCGGGTAAATTAGCGCCAATAATTTGGTCTCTCAATATCCAAGCATAAATAGTTTGAGTTAAAGGCGCTCCCACAAAAGCAAGTAAAGTAAATGGAGCAGTTTTATTCTGGGCAAAAGCTTTCTTCCAAGCTCCTACTGCAGCCATCCCGGCTACACCTGTACCTAAGGCAGAGCCTACTGCAGCAAATGCCAGAGATAAACTCATATCACCAAATCCTTGTATCATTTTAACCCCCCTATAATACGTTAATAATCGAAATAACCAATAACCAAGATACAAGATACAAACAAATCCCAAATTCCAATATCCAATAATCAAACCAGATATTTGGTTATTTGAATTTGGATATTGTATCTTGTTTGGTTATTGTTTCTTGTCTTTTGTATCTTTCGTTTTTTTTTACTCCCGGAACGGCTTATATTCTTGGCCGGACCATTCCATCCCTAATTGTCCGGAAAACTCAAGTAAATTAAGCCTAATTCCATGCACTATAACTGACATTAGACACAATAAAATATTTAAACTATGGCCGAGAAAAAGAATTACTGCGGCTACCGCTCCCCCTAAAATTCCTCCCAAACCTGTAGTTGTTGCCATAGTATTAAAAGCAGCCGCAACTGCAATTGTTGCATAACCAACTGCAAAAAGGCGCAGGTAAGAAATAATATCAGTAAAAGAGCTGATAACATCTAAGGGCAAAGTCCCTAGGGTAGACAAAGCTCCTTTAAAAATGTTTTTTTGGAAATTAGAAAATAAAATAACAGCTGCAATCCCAATAACACCTAAAGGGATAATAAAATCTGGAGCTGGCCGGCCCACAAGCAGTTTGCTAGCCACAAAAAAAGCTGTCCATAAAATACAAGTCCAGCCGATTTCTGCTAAAGCCTTTAAAGAATTAAGATAACGAAAAGCTTTTATCAGATGAGCTATAGAAAGATGTACTACTCCAATGATAAAACAAAAATAGATCATAAAATCCTGATTAACTTTTGTAAAACTATTAATCCGGTCAATAACTAAAGAATTAAAAAAAGGAAGGCGTGCAATAGCTTCTGAACCAAACCAATTTCCTGACAAGGCTCCCCAAATAATAGTTGCTAAACTCAAAGTATAAATTAAAAAAAATGGTTCCGCTGGAGCTTTTTTAAATTTTCTTCTTGCTAGATAAGCAGCCATAAGAAATATTACTCCATACCCTGCATCTCCGACTAACATAGCAAAGAATAAACTAAAAAAAAGCAAAAACCAAAAACTTATATCATACTCGCGATACCCGGGCAAAGTTCCCATAAAATTAAAAACAGGTTTTATAATCTTAACCCACCTTGGATTTCTGATCAAAGTCGGAACTTTTTCAGAGTTGTCAGGTTTTTCAACAACAATCCCCCAACCCTTATTTTTAGCGGTTTTTTCTATAACTGGCACCGAATCAACGGGACAAAAACCTTGAAGCCAAGCTAAGCTTTCTGACTCTGCCATTCCAAATTTTACTTTTATAAACTCAAATTTATTAAGTAACTTATCTCTATATTTAATAAAACAATTACGATAAATCGAAAATAATTTTATCTTGTTTTCTAACTCTTTCTTTTCTTGTTCTAGGCTGTTAATTTTTTTTCTCAATGAAGAAAGGTCTTTCTCGGGGGCTTCAATTTTTTCAAAACCTAAATCTTTATCCTTCCCTCTGCTGATATCTATTACCTGACAATTAGGCCCTATCTTGCCTATCTTATAAATTAAATGATTTTTTTTAGCTTTTTCAAACTCTTTTTTTTTGCAAATATATAAATTTATAAAAATTCCTTTATCAGCAAGGTTATTAATATCTTTTTTTGAAATATCTCCCCATTGCTTAAACCAATCAGTTTCAGATTTAAGCTCTTCTATGCTTTCTTTTAATTTATTTTTTTCCCGAAATAAACTGATAATTTCTTTAGGAGCAGCTACCAGTTCTTCTTTGCTAAGTTCTTTTTGTTTTTTTGAATCTTCAATGATATTTAAAATTTTATCTATTCTGGATACCCTTTTTTTAACAGTATCAATATAATCAGCATGCGGTTTCCTTAGGTGCCGGATATGCACCAGCCCTAATTCACGCAGATCATGCAGAGTTGAATCAACGCTTGTTTTGGAAGCTAAAACTGTAACTTTGCGCATCTTTACAATCATATTGTGTAATTGATTATTTATCTACTTTAACAAAATAAAACAGCCATTATAAAATTCATCGACAAATGTATGTCTAATACATTTATGGATACGCTATATCCTCTCAAGTAATAGCCAGAGGATGTTTTGCCTTCGGCAAAAAGCGTATACATTTATAATACTTTTTTTTGTTCAATTTTTGCTTTAGCGATTTTTCCTCTTACCACGGCAGCCGTTCTTCTTTCTCCTAAATAAATCTGAATTATTCTAATGTTTTCTTCTGCTTCAGGAATTTTAATCTTCTCAAACAAATTCACCCTTTGGTTGGTAACCCTTAACTCTTCTTTTAAGGCATCTAATTGTTTATGCAGCACAATCAAATGCGCCTTATAGCTAATCATTTCTTTAACAGCTTCTATACCGGAATCAATCCAAAGAGGAGTTGTAAAAAAACTATAATCATCTTGCTTAAACTCAACTTTATCAAATTCGGATAAATCAACCCCGGCAACATTATTTGCTTTAGTTTTTATAGCTTCTATAGTTAATAATTTCCCTATAAAATTATCTTGAGCAAACAAATCAACCCAATCAATAACTTGATTTCTAAAATCTTCTTCTTGATGGGAAACCTTATCTATTTGTTGATGAACTTTTAAAATCTGCCTTTGAAGCTGTTTTTTCTTAAGCTGCAAGGTAGGAAGATAGCGCCTAAATCTGGCTAAAGAATCTTTCTGCTTCCGTAATTCCTGCTTAGTTATCCTAACCTTCATTTCTCCTCAACTGGTTAACCCCCGCAGTTAACAAAAATAAGTATTGATTTTATTCATTATTTTCGGTGTTTCTTTTTTTTCTGTGGCTCTGTGGTTCTGGCCAAAACTCTTTGATTAAATCAGTTCTAAAGCTGGTTTCTTCCGGTTCAAAGCATTCAGAAAGTATCTGCCAACCATTATCTAAGGCTTTTTCGATAGGAATGTTGACAGTTAAATCCATCATCTTTGACTCAAAAAGTTTTCCGTATTTAAGCAGCTTTCTATCCCAAGAGCTCATCTTAAAACCCATGGAACGTTTTTCTTCTGTATCTCTATATTGAGCATAAAGCTGAATCATGCCGTCCATAATTGCCCGATGGTCTTTCCTGGTTTTATCATTTACTTGCTGCTTAAGACGGCTCAGCGACCCAAAGGGTGCTATCGACCCCGCGCGCAAATAAAACTGGCCCTCTGTGATATAACCTGTATTATCAGGAACAGGATGGGTTACATCATCTCCCGGCATAGTAGTTACTGACAAAACCGTGATTGAACCCGCATCTTCAAATTCAACTGCTTTTTCATATCTTTTAGCTAGCTGGCTATAAAGATCACCCGGATACCCTCTGTTGGAAGGAACCTGCTCCATAGTGATGGCAATCTCTTTTAAAGCATCAGCAAAGTTAGTCATATCTGAAAGTAAGACTAAAACATCTTTATTTTGAAGCGCAAATTTTTCTGCAACCGCCAGGCAAAGATCAGGAACCATTAACCCTTCCACTACCGGATCAGACGCAGTATGGATAAAAAACACTGAACGGGAAAGAGCCCCGCCCTCTTCTATTCTTTTTTTAAAAAATAAATATTGGTCATATTTTAGACCGATACCCCCTAAAATAATCATATCTGCTTCAGCCTGTAAAGCGATGCGGGCAAGCAACTCATTATAAGGCTCTCCTGATGTAGAAAATATGGGAAGCTTTTGGGAAACAACCAAAGAGTTAAACAGATCAATCATTGGTATATTGGTTCTAATCATTCTTTCCGGTATAGTTCTTTTAACCGGATTAACTGTAGGCCCGGAAATCTCAATTGTATTTTCAGCTAAACTTGGGCCTTTATCACGCGGCCTTCCGCTCCCGTCAAACACTCTGCCTAGCATATCTTCTGAAAATGAAACTTTCATCGGATGGCCTAAGAATACCACCTGATCGTTAGTTGAAACTCCTCGGCTGCCCGCAAAAACTTGTAAAGAAACTAAGTTTTTGTCGATTTTTATAACTTGAGCTAGTGACTTTCCCCGATGGCTTCTAACTTCTGCCAACTCCTCATAGGCGGCCCCTTTAGCCTTAACTGTGATTACATTTCCAACAATACTTAAAATTTTACTATGAACTTTCTTCATCATCTTCTTCTTTATGTTTTTGTGAATTTAAAAAATTGTTAATTTTTTTTTCTAATTTTTTATATTTATTTGAATCAATTTCGGTATAGTTCCAATCAATAAAAAGTGACCTTAACTGATAAAACATCGTTCTGGCATGATCTTTATCAGAAAAACTGAATTCAGTATCAAGAATAGAAAATATTTTATCAAAGGTATAAACTTGTCTTTCAATATCTGTTGCTGCATCTATTGGATTAAACCCGTTTTGCTGCAAATAAACTGTATCTAAAAAATCTGCCTTTAGGTATAATTGATAATCATCTATTGAAGTTCCTTCTTCACCTACAACTTTCATCATCTGGTTCACTTCATCTCCCTTAATTAAAACCTCTCTGGCTTTTTTCACTCTCTCTTTATCTAAAGGAGTTTGATAGCGCGACCAACTCTGCAGCGGGTCAACCGAAGGATATTTACGGGCATTGGCTCTATCCCGCGATAACCCATGAAAAGCACCTACCACCTTGAGAGTAGATTGTGTAACCGGCTCATCAAAATTTCCTCCCGCTGGTGAAACAGTTCCGCCAATAGTAAGGCTTCCTTTTGCATCAAAAGGGAGTTGAATATGGCCAGCCCTTTCATAAAATTCAGCAATCCGGGATTCAAGATAGGCAGGATATGCTTCTTCCCCGGGGATTTCTTCCAATCTTCCTGAAATTTCACGCAGAGCTTGAGCCCACCGAGAAGTAGAATCTGCCAAAAGTAAAACGTTAAGCCCCATCTGGCGATAATACTCGCCTAAAGTTGCCGCAGTATAAACAGATGCCTCTCTTGCTGCAACCGGCATAGAACTTGTATTACAAATAACAATAGTCCGCTCCATAAGAGAACGCCCTGTGCGCGGATCTTTTAATTTTGGAAATTCTTTTAAAGTTTCAACCACCTCCCCGGCTCTTTCTCCGCAAGCAGCAAGAATCACAATATCCACATCTGCATAGCGGCTTATAAGTTGTTGGAGAACAGTTTTCCCAGAACCAAATGGGCCGGGTATACAATAAGTACCTCCCTTTGCAACCGGGAAAAAAGTATCTAAAATCCTCATCTTAGTAATTAGTGGTTCTTGCGGGGTAAGTTTTTGGTTATAAGCTGAAATTGGAATTTTAACCGGCCAAATAGCAACCATGGTTACTTCAATGGTATTGCCGTCTTGGCTTTTTAAGATTGCAATTTTATCCTTAACTTTATAGTCACCTTCTGAAGAAAGTTCAGTAACAGTCAAATCTCCTTTGACAGAAAAAGGAACAAAAATGAAATGCTTAAAAATACCTTCTTCAACATAACCTAGAGGCTGGCCGGCTGAAACTTTTTTTCCTTTTATCTTTTCTTTAGGCCTAAAGTGCCACTTTTTTTGATTATCTATAGCCTCAAGCTGTCTACCCCTTGGTAAAAAAACACCGCATTCTTTAGCTAAATCATGAAGAGGGTTTTGCAGGCCGTCATAAACTTGACCTAAGAGGCCCGGGCCAAGTTCAACTGAAATCATCTCACCGGAAAATTCAATTTTATCTCCTACTTTTATTCCTTTCGTATCTTCAAAAACTTGCATAGAAGCAGTATCTTGGCTTATGCGGATTACTTCCGATTTAAGGCGCTGCCGGCCCACCACCACATAACCTACTTCATTTTGGGAAACACTTTCACCAAATTCAACTGTAATCATATTCCCGCTAATTGCAACTATTTTACCGAATTTTTGCATCTTCTACCTCTATTAATGAATCAAATTTTTTAGTTCCTTTTTCTTTATCAAAACTTAATACTTTTTCTAAAATTTGCAGTTTTAAAAAATAAGCGATTACCGCTTCAAAATTAAAAACATAATCCTTGGAGCTTTCTTCTATTTGTTGCCATCGATAATACAATAACTTCTTTTCAACTTCTAAAGGGTTCCCCTCTATAAGATCTTTTTTTAAAACTTCTTTTGAGTGATATTCTTGTTGTCTTCTTTTGTTTTCTCTGTAAGCAGCTAACTCTCTTCTTAAAGTTAGTTCAAATTTTTTATATTCTTGCAAAAACTTTACTTTAGTTTTTTCCTTTAAATCATCAATATTAGCTTCTTGCAAATTTTTAAAGTTTTCCTCGCTTAACCATTTCTTTGCTTCTTCTAAAAAAGAATCATTATCTATATAATTTTGCTCTCCAAACTTAAGAAAAGGAAGCTGGGTAATAAGATAGTAATATTTATCCATTCTTTTTATCTGAAATTAAGTCTGCTATGGCAGGATTTAGAAAAACCGATAAACTCTCTGTTATGCCTTCATCAGAAAAATCATAGTGGGTATCTTCTCCCTTTATCCCGATTTGAAAACCCTTTTCTATTTGGCTGGAACTTTTTATCTCTATCTTATCGTGGGCTCCTTGAGCAAATTTTGCCAAGACCAATTCTTCTAATTCTTTTTTATCTTTTTTGTTTACTAAAACTTCAAACTCCTTATCCTTTTCTTTGCTCCATTTATCAATTATAGATTCTAACATTTTTACTATTGCCTCTGGGCTTAAAGATTCTTTTAGCTCGCGCTTTAAAATACTATCAAAGATAGAAATAAGTTTTTCTCTTATCGAAAGGATTACATTTCGCGCAGCTTGCTTTAGAGAGATTTTTGCATTTTCCTGAAACTTTTGAGCTTCTTTTTCTGCCTCTTTTTTGATTTTTTGGGCTTGGTCTTTTGCCTTTTGAATTATTTCTTTTCCTTTAGCATGAGCATCCTTTATTATTTGATCTGATTGTTGCTGAGCTTGGTCAACACCTTCTTTTTTGATTTTTTCGATTAAACTCTCTAATTTAACATCCATATGTTTCCTCCTGGTAATTATGAAATAAAATTATAAGACTTTGTAATAAAAATGCAAATTATTTTAAAATCTACTTTTAAGTTGCGCTTTCTATCAAATTCTTTGCAGAATTATATGGATTGTCACTTTTGACAATAGGCCGGCCCACCACAAAATAATCAGAACCGGCTTTAACTGTATCGGTTAAATTAGCAACTCTTTTTTGATCATCAGAAATTATATTTTCTTTAGTCTGCTGGCCGGTTGGCCTTATCCCGGGAGTTACAGCAAGCAGCCCTGTTTTTTGCTTGATCGCTTTTGCTTCCCAGACACTACAGACTATCCCCTGGATTCCTGCTTTTTTGCCTTGTTTAGCCAAATTTAAAATTTGATCAAAAGAAGCTTCTTTTGAAGTTAGCTCTGTAACTCCAAAAATTAAAGGAGCTCTTTTATTTTTTTCTTTAGCATATTCAGAAACTTTTTCAGTTAATATCGATATACTATCCCGGCCAGCCTTTAGGTGCACGGTAAATGCCCAAATGTCTAAATCTATAAATGCTTTGGCTGTCTCTGCCATAGTATTTGGAATATCATAAAGTTTAAAATCCAAAAATACCTCTGCGTTTTTTTGCCGAACCCAATCAATAACATTAGGACCAAATCTAGTATAGGCCACAGGCCCTATTTTGAATTTTTCTACCTTAGCCGAAAGCTTATCAATTATCTGCTTTATCTTAATTTCAGAATCTAAATCTAGGGCAACAACTAACCTGGGCCATAAATTATCCATTAAAACTTCTCCTTAAATTTCCTAAATTTTTCATTTTATTTTTTTTCATATATTTTTTTATCTCTGCCAAGATACTTTCTGCTGCATTTGGATAAGCTAAATTTATAGTTCCCAGGCTTACTGCAGTTGATCCGGCAAGAAAAAATTCTATTGCATCCTTGTAGTTTGTAATTCCTCCGCCGCCGATTACAGGAATATCGATAGAATTTGCCGCCTGCCATACTTTATACAAACTCATCGGCTTTATCGCCGGCCCTGAATAACCTCCACTAATATTTCCTAAGTACGATTTTTTTGTCTCTATATCAATAGCTAAAGAAAAATAAGTATTTACCATCGAAACAGCATCGGCTCCGGCATCACTAACAGCTTTAGCTATTTCTATAATATCGGTTACCTCCGGAGTAACTTTTGCGATTAAAGGTTTTTTTGTTAATTTCCTTAAATTCTTGATGAGATTATAAGTTAATTTTTGGCTTTGAGAAATTAATTTCTTCTTACCCAGATTAGGACAAGACAAGTTGAGCTCAAAAGCATCAACCTCTTTTTGTTTATCTAGCTTTTTTATTAATTGCTTGTATTCTTTTTCAGAAAAACCGCCTAAACTTATAATATGTTTAGTTTGCAATTTTCCTAAAGCAGGAAGCTTTTCTTTAATAAAAGAATCAACCCCGGGATTAGCTAGCCCTATTGAATTGATCACCCCGCAATCAGTTTCATAAATTCTGGGAGGAAGATTACCTTCTTTAGGATCAACTGTAATTGTTTTTGAAACTACAGCACCAATCGATGAAAAATCTGCCAAGCCTTTTAACTCATCACCAAAGCCAAAAGTACCAGAGGCGCAAATGATCGGGTTCTTTAATTTTAGTTTGCCGATATTAACTGCTAAATTCATCTTTTCATTTTATTCTATAACCTCTTAATTTTCAAATTTAATATATTTTTTCTAGGGCAAACACTGGCCCATCTTGACATACTTTTTTATAACCAGCCTTAGCAGGAATAACACAAGCACAACAAACTCCAACCCCACACCCCATAAACTGCTCAAAAGAAAGCTGTGTATTTACATTCTCGTAATTTTTTACAATTTTACTTATTTGATAAAACATATCTTTGGGGCCGCAAACATATACATTCGTCCTAAGCCCTAAATCTAAAGTCCTAAGTCGTTTTTTTAGTAAGTCAGTAACAAAGCCCTTTTCGCCTTTTGAACCGTCTTCGGTAGATATATTAACTTGAAAACCTAAGTTCTTAAATTCTTTTTCGCAAACAATTTCCTTTCTATCTCTTGCCCCCATCAATATTATATTTTTTGACGTTGGACGCTTGACGTTGAACGTTGGACTTTTTACCAACTTCTGCGCCAAAAATAACAAAGGAGCAACTCCGATTCCTCCAGCAACCAAAATTGAATTTTCTCCATTTTTTACCTTAAACCCATTTCCTAACGGCCCGATAACATCTAACTGATCATTCTTTTTCTTTTTAGCTAGAACTCTTGTGCCTCGACCTCTTACTTTAAAGAGCATATAGATTAAATTGTTTTTTATTCTGTGAATACTCAAGGGCCTGCGTAATATTGTTGATTTTAATTTTAAATGCAGAAAATTACCGGGTTGAGCAGCCCTTGCGACATAGCTTGATTGGAAGTTAAGCAAAAAAATATCATTTTTTACCTTTTTAACCTCTTTTATCTCTACTTTTAATTGTTTTACTTTTGCCCGCATCGCCCTATTTTACCAGAAATGAATACTTTCTCAATTCTCATTCTTCCCCAAATTATTGCGGTATGATAAGATTGGCTTTAAGCAATCCCCGTACTGAGTTGCCAATATATATTTTATCTGCTTCTTTTAAATCTTTTAGATAAAGTTTTTTTTCAAAGGCTTTCTTTTCCTTAATTAAATGTTTCCTCAAAACTCCTCCCAAAAGGCCGCAAGAGATAGGCGGGGTAAAAAGCTTTTTCTTTTTTTCTAAAAATATATTTGTAATTGTTCCTTCTGTAACCTCTTTGAATTTGTTTAAAAAGATAGTTTCAAAAAAACCTTCTTTTTCAGCCTTTTTTCTCTCCCGCTCATAGAAATTTCGGTTAGTTGTTTTGTGATAAAGAAAAATATCATCGGGATTAATTTTTTGAGAATTTATTTTAATCTTAATTGGTTGCCGCATTTTTTCTAGTCTTGTTGCAGAAGAATCAATTTTACCTTTTGAATCAACTGAAAGCCTGATTTTAATATCTTTCTTTTTGCCTTTTACCTTTTTCTCTAACTCTTTTTTTATCTTATCTTGATAAAAAGGAAATGAAAAATAGGCAGAAGAATTTTTAAGCCTCATTAGATGTAAATCAAGCAGCCAAAATCCTTTATCCTTAGACCAAAGTATTGTTTCAATTAACTTTGGGAAAAGATTAGTTTTTGTAAAAAAATTGGCCTTAAGCAAAGCTTCTTTATATTCTGATTCTTTTTGAGAATCATACAAAATTCCTCCGCCAATACCTAGCTGGCCTTTACTTTCTTTGATATGGACAGTTCTTATCGCTACATTAAAACAAAATTGTTTTTTGGGATTAATATACCCGATTGCACCAGTATAGATTCCTCTTGGCTCTTTTTCCAACTCTTTAATTATCTTCATAGTCTTTATCTTAGGTGCTCCGGTAACTGACCCGCAAGGAAAAAGAGCCGAAAATATATCTTTTAGTTTTTTATTTTTGCCCAACCTTGCTTCAATGGTAGAGGTCATCTGGTAAAGAGTTCTGTATTTTTCTACACTAAAAAGTTTGGGAACCGTTATCTTGGTTGAAATTCTACCTAAATCATTTCTTAGGAGATCGGTAATCATAACATTTTCTGCTTTGATTTTTTTGCTCCTAGCAAGTTGCTTTTTTTTATCTTTATCTTTGCTGCTGGTTGCCCCTCGTGATATAGTTCCTTTCATCGGCCGGGTTATAATTTTTTTTCCATCACTTCTAATAAAAAGTTCCGGAGAAAAGGAAAGAAAAAAGTTTTTCTGATCAGGCCTTAACAAAGCTGCATACGGAGTAGGCTGGCTATTACGCAAATAACTATAAAACTCTACCGGGTCTCCTTTAAAATCAAAATCCATCTTAAAGGTAAAGTTGACCTGATAGCTAAACCCTTCTTTTAGGAAATATTTAATTTTTTCTACTTTCTTTTTATACTCTTTTTTGCTAATATTTATTTTTAGATTTCTTATAAAAGGACTTTTTTTTGTTGAATAGTTACTGTTTCTGAGTCTGATTTTTTTTGGAGCTTTTGTAACTATCATCCAGGCAAGTGGTAAATTATTTTTTTCTTGTAAATTTTTTAGGCTCTCCTCCAGACAATAACCAAATTCATAACAAAAATATCCTGCCAGCCAAAATCCTTTTTTTAGATAACTTTCTATTTTTTTAAAAAACAAATCAGGCGAATCATGATAATTAAACTTTAAAATATCGACAGGTTTAGAAAAAAGCAATGATTCTTTATTTTCCTGATCCTTTTTGGTTGTATCCAAAAAAACATAAGGAGGCTTTAACTTAGATAATTTTCCCAAAGATGAAACTAACATGCTAATTTTAGTTAATTTTGATTACTCTTTTTCATTCCACCTACGAGGTGGAATGATTCTATGTTTGGCAATTGGGGCAAAAACAAGTTCCCCTTCCTGCTATAGTTATTTTTTTAAGTGGTTTTTTGCAAATTAGGCATGGTTGGTTTCTTTTTCCATAAACTTTAAGCCGTTTTTCCATGCCTCCGGCCTGGCCTTTTAAATTTCTGTAAGAATCAACCGAAGACCCTTTGTATTCTATCGCTTCAGTTAATACTGCCTTCAATTTTTCATAAAGCTTATCCTTTTCTTTAGCAGTTAAACTTTTTGCCGTTCGGCGCGGATCAATTTTAGCCAAAAATAAAGCCTCTTGAGCATAAATATTTCCAACCCCGGCAATAAAATTTTGGTTCATAATCAAGGCTTTAATACTACCTTTTCTACTTTCTAATTTTTTCCCAAATTGTTTGCGGGTTAGATGAAAAATTTCCGGGCCCAATCTTTTTAAAAAGTCTAAATCTTTATATTCTTTCCTTAAGCTTAACTGCCCCAGAAGCCTTGAATCCATATAATTGAGAAACTGGCCGCCTGAAAGCTCAAAGATAACTCTTGCTTTTTCTTCTATCTTTCCATACTTAAACCACCCAGTTATCCTTAGATGAATAACTAAAAACTTATCTTTTTTTAATTCAATAACAAGAAGCTTTCCTCTTCTTATTATTTTTTTAATCTTTTCTCCGATAATTTGCTTTTTAAATTCAGAAAATGCCGGCTCTTTAATAACTTTAGAATTATTAACCTTTACACCAATAATTTTTTTATTTAAAAGTTTTTCCTCTAATTCTCTTTTTATGGTCTCAACTTCTGGTAACTCAGGCATAATTTTTATCCTCTGTTTTGTTTTTCTATTATTTTAACATACACTTTTCTTTCTCGGGGACCATCAAATTCACAAAAATATATTCCTTGCCAAGTTCCTAAAACAATCTCATTGTTTTCGATAATTAACTCTAGAGTAGGTCCTAAAAGAGAGCTTTTTATATGAGAGTCCGAATTACCTTCTCTATGCCTATAGCCCTTACCGGCGGGAACAAGTTGGTTTAGGTAATTTATAATATCTTCGCAAACTGCCGGATCAGCGTTTTCATTTATAGTTAAAGCAGCGGTAGTATGGGCGCAAGATAAAAGACAAATTCCCTGTTTTGACTGTGATTTTTTTACTATCTCTTTTAGCTTCGAGCTAATATCAATAAATTCATTTCTTTTTTTAGTGGAAACATTAATTATTTCCATATTTTCCTCCTATTGAGAATACCTTAATTTTCAATAGCACTGAGCCAAATTCCTCGGCAAAGTGCCTTAAAAACCATTTCTTTTTTAGAAAAAGATTAAATAACTCAGTAGAATAATAACTGCTAGAAAAACCACCATATAAACCCATTTTGATTTTTTATTTAAATCTACTGGCTTGCCGCAATAGTAACAATTAATAGCATCTTGAGGGATAGGTCTTTTGCAATGAAGGCATTGGATTAGATTATCAAAATCCAGGTCATCTTTTTGTTCAACTTTTTGGTTATAGTCAAAAAAATCTTCCGGCATTTTTCCCCATTAATCTATCTTCAGATTAAGTGTTTATGGATTCCTTTATACTCTGTAGTTTTTTTAATTTTAAAAAAAACAAGCTGGCATATCCGGGCATTTTCTTTTATTTTTACCCCATTCGGATTTAAAACAGATAGAATAAACTCCCCCTTACCTGAAAAACCTGCGTCCCAAACTCCATGAGAACTCAAACACCCCATACGTAAAATAGAGGTCCGGCTAAAAGCTAAAGCAGTTAAATTATTCGGTAAATTTACCACCTCATTAATCTTTATCTTGTAAGAACCTGATGAAAGATTCCACCAACCATATTTATCTTCTGGATTTTTTTTATTCGGAATAATTTCTTCTGTTTTAGGGATTACTCTTTCTTTATTGGAAAAATCCAAAGATCCGGCTTCTAAAAATCGTGATATTTTAGCTACACTTAAATCAATTCCATTTGGAGTAAGTTGTTTTTCCAAGTTCATATAACTTTCAATTAGTTTTTTTTCTTTTATTAAATTTTTAATTTCCTTTTTGTTTAACATGGTGTTTTATCTCCCCTATCGCATCTTTGGCTGTTTTTACTTTTATTATTCCTTTTATAGCCCAAGTATCTATGCCTACCACAACTTTCCCTTCAGATAAAGCAAAACCAATCTCAGAAAGAGTTCCGTATTTTCCATCAATTGCAATTAAGTAATCTGCCGCCCTCACTACCAAAATATTTCGAACAAAACCAAGGCCTGTAGGTATTTTAACATCTAAATAAGAGTTAGCTTCATGCCCGTCATAAGAAGGTAAAATGCCCACAGTAAGCCCCTCTTGCTCTTTTGCCCCAGAGCAAGCCGCCTCCATAACCCCGGGCCCACCACCGCAGATTAAAGTCCATCCTTCTTTAGCAATAAGCTTTCCCGCAGCTTCTGCTGTGCTATAAGCTTTCCTTGAACAACTCGAACCACCAATTACCGCTATATTCATAATTATTGATTTGTAAACGAGTAAACGCGTAAAAGTGTATATGAATTCTCGTTTTCACACATATACACACTTACACATACACTCATTAACTTGGTAATGTCCCTGGCAGCCTGCCTGCCGGCAGGCAGGGATTTGAACCTGCATTTTTGGCTCCGCCCCGCCCCTTTGGTTTCTATTTTTTGCCCCTTGGAAGAATCGAACTTCCATCTCAGGCTCCGGAGGCCTGCGCTTTATCCGTTAAGCTAAAGGGGCGGGATATCCATTGAGCTGCAGAGACTTACTTCCCTTTATAAAAAACCCTTTCGATTTTTCCCTGCAATTTTCTCCCTAAAAAACAAGAGTTTTTAGATTTAGAATAAAAACTTTTTTTAGAAACCTTCCACTCTTTGTTGGGATCAAAGATAATTAAATCTGCGCTAGCACCAACTTTAATCAAGCTTTTTTTAATGCCTAAAATCTTAGCAGGGCTGATTAAAAACTTATCAATTAATTCCTGCCAACTTAAAACATTTTTTTTAATAAGCTCTGTAAAAGCCACCGCCAGTTCTGTTTCCAGTCCAATTGTTCCAAATTCGGCTCTTTCAAATTCAATATCTTTTTCATTTTCTGTGTGAGGAGCATGGTCAGAAGCAATAACATCAATTACGCCATCGGCCAAAGCTTGTTTAATCGCTAAAATATCTTCTTCATTGCGTAAAGGCGGATTAATCTTTTTGTTAGTGTCAAAATTCCAAAGATCTTCTTCAGATAAGGAAAAATAGTGCGGAGCGGTTTCCGCTGATACTTTTATCCCCTTCTTTTTCGCTTTAGCTATCACCTCTATTGACTCCTTGCAGCTTACATGAGCAATGTGCACTTTTGCATCGGCTTTTTCTGCCAGCTTTATATCTCTGGCTACTCTCATAAACTCTGCTGACTTTGGTATCCCCCGCAAACCAAGGCAGGTTGAGCTAAAACCTAAATTTAATACCCCTTGCTTTGATAGCGTTTTATCTTCGCTATGGCAGATTACAACAATATTATTTTCCTTTGCTTTTTTGAAAGCTTCCAACATTAATTGGCTGCTCTCGACTGAATCGCCATCATCAGTTATAGCTTTTATGCCTTCTTTAGCTAATCCTTCTACGTCGCTAAGCTCATTGCCTTGCCTGCCCTTAGTTATCGCCGCCGAAAGAAAGACGTCAACACAAGCCTCTTCTTTTATCTTATCTTTTAGGTATCTTACAATTTCTTTAGAATCTATAGCCGGCTCTGTATTTGGCATAGCTAACACAGAACCAAAGCCGCCGGCCAAAGCCGCTCTGGTACCGGTTTTAATATCTTCTTTATCCTCCCTGCCCGGTTCACGCAAATGGACATGCATATCCATAAGCGCCGGCATTACTATTTTTCCTGTAACATCTATCACTCTATCAGCACCTTTGGGGCTGATGCCAGAATCTATATTTGCTATCTTCTCCGAATCAATTAAAATATCAGTTTCTTTTGGCCGGCTAGCACTAATGCCAACTATTTTTGCATTTTTAATTAAAGTTTTCATTTTTCCCTTGCTCCGGATATAAGATATAAAACCGCCATCCTGACTGCAATGCCATTTGTAACTTGATCTAGAATAACAGAGTTTAGCCCATCTGCAACTTCAGAGGATATTTCAATCCCCCGGTTAATCGGCCCCGGATGCATAATTACTATATCTTTATTTGTTTTTTCAATCCGTTCTTGGTTAATTCCATAATTTTTAAAATAATTTAACCTTTTAGGAAAAGCTGAAATTTGATCTCTTTCAAACTGCATTCTCAAAACATTTACTGCATCTGATTTCGATAAAGCTTTATCTATGTTTGATGTTACAGAAACACCCATTTTTTCAATTTTATTCGGGATAAGCATTGAAGGCGCACAAACTATTACTTTTGCCCCTAGTTTAGTTAAACCCCAAATATTTGAACGAGCCACTCGAGAATGGGCAATATCTCCAACAATGGTTACAGTTAATCCCTCAATTTTACCCTTTTTTTCAGCTAAGGTAAAGATATCAAGTAAAGCTTGAGTAGGATGCTCATGCCATCCATCTCCAGCATTTACTACCCCAATATTTAGATGCCGGGAAAGCATCGCTGCCGCACCAGCTGCATTATGCCTTACTACAATTAAATCTGCTTTTAAAGCCTCAATATTTCGGCCTGTATCATTAAGAGTTTCATTTTTCCGTACACTTGAATATTCAGCAGCAATATTTATTACATCTGCAGACAATCTTTTTGCCGCCACCTCAAAAGAAACCCTTGTCCTGGTTGAAGGTTCATAAAATAAATTAACTATGGTTTTGCCGCGCAAGGCTGGAACTTTTTTAATTTGACGTGTGGTAACTTCTTTAAAAGACGCGGCTGTCTCTAATAAAATTTTTATCTCTTCTTTTTTTAAGTCTCTTAGGCCTAATAAATCTTTTTTTTGCCACTTCATTATTCTTTCTTTTTTAAAATTACCTTATCTTGAGAATCTATTTCCTTTAACTTCACCTCAACAATTTGTCCTTTTGCGGTAGGAATATTCTTGCCAACAAAATCAGCCCTAAAAGGAAGTTCTCTATGGCCCCTGTCTACTAAGGCTAAAAGTTGAATTTTATCAGGACGGCCAAAATCCATAATCTGATCTAGCGCAGCCCGGATAGTCCTGCCGCTGAATAAAACATCATCAACTAAAATTATTATTTTTCCTTGAATATCAAAATTAATAGCAGTTTTTTTAACTACTGGATTTGGCCCGATTGTGGTTAAATCATCCCGGTAAAGCGTAATATCAAGCTCCCCTAATGGCAGGCTTATCTTGTTTATGCCCTCGATTATTGTTTTTATTCTTCTAGCTAAAGGCACCCCTCGGGTTTGAATTCCAACCAAAGCTATCTTTTTTGGGTTTGAGTTTTTTTCTAAGACCTGATGAGAAAGCCTAAGAAGAGTTTTTTCTATGTCTTGGCAGGTTAAAACTGTTTTTTCTTTGCTTTTATCTTTCATAATATTCCTTGCTGGCCTCGCTGGACCAGCTTAAAGGTTAGGATAATACTATTATGCTTGCTCTTTTCTGTCAAGGATAAAAAATAAGCTCTCTATCAAGCCGCGGACAAGACCAAAGTGAATTCTCCTCTTGGTTTCTTTTTACTAAAATGCTCGGCTGCTTCTTTGAGGCCGGATTCAAAAATTTCTTCAAATTTTTTAGTTAACTCTCGGCAAACCGTTATTTTTCTATCTCCTAAAACTTTCTCTAACTCATTTAATGTTGACAAAACACGGTAAGGAGATTCAAAAAAAACACAAGTTGCCGGCCAATTTAAAATTTGAGAAAAAAATTTTAGCCGAGCCGTCTTTTTCCTTGGCAAATAACCAAAAAAAGTAAACTTGTCTGAGCTTATGCTGCTAGCCGAAAGTGCCGTAATTATACTGGAAGGCCCTGGTAAAGAGGTAACTTCAATCGCTCTTTGCCTGCACTCTCTTACCAGTTTAAATCCCGGATCAGAAATAGTAGGAGTCCCGGCGCTTGACACTAAAGCAATACTTTTGCCCTTTTCTAGTTCATCTATAACTTGAGAAGTTTTCCTGGTTTCATTATGTTCATAAAAACTAATTAGTTTATTTTTTATGTTGAAATATTTTAACAAAGTGCCGGTTTTACGGGTATCTTCGGCTAAAATAAAATCAACCTCTTCTAAAATCCGTATAGCCCTTAAGGTTATATCTTCTCGATTCCCGATAGGAGTTGGAATTATATATAACATTTATTCGACTGTTACCGACTTAGCTAGATTGCGCGGTTGGTCTATTTCTGCTCCTAAATTTTTCGCTACCGAATAAGCAAATAATTGCAAGGCCACAACTACCAGTAAAGGTGAAATTTCTTGGAATTTAAGCTTGGGAATATAGATTATTTGATTTGAAAAAGAAGGAATTTCAGCGTCAGCCGGATTAATTATTGCTAAAATTTTTCCTCTGCGCGCCTTTATCTCCTGTAAATTAGAAACCATCTTTTCATGAAGATCATCCATCGGAGCAATACAGACTACGGCACGGTATTCATCAATTAAAGCAATCGGCCCATGCTTCATCTCTCCGGCCGGATAGCCTTCAGCCGGAATATAGGATATTTCTTTTAACTTAAGAGCTCCCTCTAAAGCAGAAGGAAAATTTATACCTCTGCCTAAAAAAAGAAAACACCCCGCCTTTGAAAACTTTTTGGCAATCATTGCTATTTTTTTGTTTTGCCTTAAGATTTTTTTCTGATAAAGGGGTATTTTAAATAATTCTTTTAATATGTTATTTTTATTTGTTTTTGATATAGTATTTTTTATGGTGGCTAAATGCAGGCAGAATAGATAAAGGCACATCAATTGTGTTGTATAAGCTTTAGTCGAAGCCACGCCAATCTCCGGGCCGGCCGGGGTATAGATAAAACTATCACTTTCTCTAGCTAGGCTGGAGCCGATAACATTGCAAATTGATAATATTTTTGCTTTTCGTTTTTTTGCCTTCTTTAAAGCGGCCAGAGTGTCTGCGGTTTCTCCTGATTGAGAAATAGCAATAAATAAATCTCCTTTGTTGACATTAAAATCACGGTAACGAAATTCTGAAGAAGTATCAATTTCAACTTTAATATTGGTATGCCTTTCTAAAAAGTATTTAGTTACATGGGCAGCGTGAAAAGCTGTACCACAGGCAGTAATAAAAATATTCTTTACTCCCTTTAGGTATTTTTTAGTTAATTTTAGCTGGCCAAAATTAATTTGATTATTTTTAGTATAGATGTCTAGAGTATCTCTTAGCACTTTTGGTTGTTGGTAAATTTCTTTAAGCATAAAGTGCTTAAAACCTTTTTTGTTGGTTGATACCGTCTTTATGTTTATCTTCTCCTTGTTTACTTTCGCTCTTTTTCCGTTAAAATCATAAAGCTTAATTTTTTCTGCACTCAGCACAGCAATTTGTTTTTCTTTTAGATAAACCGCCTCCTTGGCCAGCGAAACTATGGCCGGCAGGTCTGAAGCAAGAAAAAAACCTTCAGCCGCGGCCCCAATCAAAAGCGGGCTTTTGTGACGAACCGCTATAATTTTATCCGGCTCAAACTCAGATAAAACACCTAAGGCAAAAGCCCCTTTAAGTTTCTTTACCGCAGAAAAAACAGCTTCCTCTATTGACCCTTTATAAAAACTAGCAATTAAATTGGCCGTTATTTCTGAATCTGTATCACTTTTAAATTTATACCCTTTTTTCTTTAACTTCTTTTTTAACTCAAGATAATTTTCTATAATTCCATTATGAACAACATGAATGTTTTTCTTAGAACTTTTGTGGGGATGAGCATTTAATTTGATTGGTTTGCCGTGAGTAGCCCAACGGGTATGGAGCAAGGCAGAAGAATATTTATTGTTTAACTTGTCAGTTAAACTTTCTTTTAGCTCTTCTATTTTCCCGGAATTCTTTTTGCAAAGAAACTTACCCAAATTATAAGCAATGACTCCGCAAGAATCATAACCGCGATATTCTAACTTTTTTAATCCCTCTAAAAGGTAAACAAGCTGAAGGTCTTTTCCTCTATATCCAAAAATGCCGCACATTATCTTTTTGAATGATTATTTTTTTTATAAAAGAATTCTTTTATGTTTTTGTTAGTAAAATAAAGAGCAATTAGAGAAAAAAATAAAAACTGAGGAAAGGCAAAAATTATAGAGCTTGGCTGCAAGATGGCCGCCAAAACAAAAAGAACAATAATAAACGCCGAAAACCAAACCATAACTTTTCTGGCTATTTCTTTGCGATAAAGAATGCCTAATCCGGAAAGTAAAAGAAAGATTGAAAATATTAAAGATATATTATTAGCCGTTTTTACTTGGCTTTGATTAAATTGTGAGCCAATTTTTCCTTGCCCTATTTTTTCTAAAGAATCTGTGTAATGATTGTAATTTAGAGTAAAATAATTAATTAATGAGAGAACCCCAAACACAATAATCAATATTCCTAAAATCAAAATTCCTTTAGGGTTTTTTTGTTGCTTATTGTTTTGCATGGGTGAGCTAGTTCTTGATTCTTTGTTATGCTATAGGCCATTAAAAAAACGTCCCCAGCCGGATTTGAACCGGCGCCGCAGGCTCGAAAGGCCCGTGTCCTAGACCAGACTAGACGATGGGGACAATGCCATAATTGTAAGTTTTATTTCTAAAATGTCAATGGATTTTCCTGATTTGCAATTAACTGCCGGGTACAACATGAGCAATAGCAGCAAGTTTATCTTGTTGGCCCAGATTTATAACCTTTACCCCCTGGGTTGACCGCCCCGACATACGAATATCGCCTACTTTAGTTCTAATCAATATTCCTTTTTGAGTAATATACATTACTTGATCTTGGCTGTGAACCAAAAGTATTCCTTTCACTTCTCCCAGCTTAGAAGAAAGTTTTATATTAATTATTCCCTTACCGCCCCTTGATTGGCTTCTGTACCCCTTGATTTGAGTTCTTTTTGCAAACCCTTTTTCAGTGGCAGTTAAAAGAAACAAATCATCAGTCTTAAGGCTTGGCTCTACAACTCCCATCCCTAAAACTATATCTGATTTAGCCAATTTAATCCCGCGGACTCCTTGAGATTGCCGTCCGGTAGCTCTAGCTTGCTTGGCTGCAAAACGGATTGATAATCCTTTTTTGGTTGCAAGCACTACATCGTCTTGTTCGGTTAACAACTGAACTCCGATAAGTTTATCTTCTTTTTTTAGGCTTATTGCAATAATTCCACTTTTGCGCGCGTGAGCAAATAGCTCTAAAGAACATCTTTTCACCATTCCGTTCTGGGTTGCCATAAGAATAAAAGATTTTGAACCAAATTCTTTTACCGACAAAACAGCGGTAGTTTGAACATTATTTTTTAGCTTTAAGACATTAACAATAGCTCGCCCCTTGGATGTTCGCGAGCCTTGCGGAACCTCATAAGTTTTTAACGGATAAGTTTTTCCTTCGTTGGTAAAAATTAAAAGCGTGTCTTTGCTTGAGGCAATAAAAAGATGTTGAACAAAATCAGTATCTCCCGTTGACATCGCAGTAACTCCCCGGCCGCCTCTTTTTTGATGCCTATAGGTAGCAATCGGCATTCTTTTTATGTAGCCAAGCCGGCTTATCGCTATAACCATATCTTCTTCAACAATTAAATCTTCTACTTCTATTTCTTCTCTTTCAGCCACAATATCTGTCCGGCGCGGATCAGCAAATTTTTCTTTTATTTCTTTGACTTCATCTTTAATTAATTTTTCTTGTTTTTTTTGTGAAGAAAGAATACTTTTAAGATACTCAATTGTTTTTAAAAGTTCTCCATACTCTTGATCTATTTTTTTTCGCTCAAGGGCGCAAAGCCTCTGCAGTTGCATTTGTAAGATGGCTTGGGCCTGCACATGAGTTAATTTAAATTCTTTAATTAAAGTTTTTTCAGCAGCAGCCGGATCTTTAGATTTTTTGATTATCTTTATTATTTTATCTAAATTATTTAAAGCGATTTTTAAACCTTCTAATATATGAGCTCTTTTTTCAGCTTTTTCCAATAAGAATTTAGTGCGCCGAACAATAACTTCCCTGCGAAAGGTTATATGATGAGCCAGCATATCTTTTAAGCTAAGCATCTGCGGGGTCCGGTTAACTAGGGCTAAAAATATAGCCCCGAAAGTTGTCTCCATGCTGGTATGTTTATATAATTGATTTAAAATTATTTCTGCTTGAGCCCCTCTTTTTAACTCAATAACAACCCTTATCCCGTCTCTATCCGACTCATCTCTTAGGTCAGAGGCCCCTTCCACTCTTCCTTTATTAATAATATTAGCTATTTGTTCTAAAAGAGTGGTCTTATTCAATTGATAAGGAATTTCGGTAATTACAATATACTCTCTATTTTTTTCTTTTTCTATGCTGGCACGGGCTCTTACGGTAAGTTTGCCTCTTCCTTTTTTATACATCTCCAATATACCTGTTTTGCCGCAAATAATACCCCCGGTAGGAAAATCAGGCCCTTTTATATATTTATGAAGTTTTTTTACTGAAGCGTCGGGATTATCAACCAGATAAATCAATGCATCACAAATTTCCCCTAAATTATGGGGCGGAATATTAGTTGACATCCCCACTGCAATGCCACTGGCTCCATTGCAAATAAGATTAGGAAAAACTGAAGGAAGCACCTCGGGCTCTTGAAGAGAATTGTCAAAGTTAGGAAAAAAGTTAACAGTCTTTTTCTCAATATCTTGAAGTATATAATCTGAGGCTTTGGCCATCCGGCACTCTGAATAACGCATGGCGGCAGCCGGATCTCCATCTATTGAACCAAAATTTCCTTGGCCGTCTGCTAAAGGATAGCGAAGAGAGAAATCCTGAGCCATTCTTACTAAAGCATCATAAACTGATGAATCCCCATGAGGATGGTATTTTCCTAAAACCTCCCCCACCACCCTGGCACTTTTTTTATAAGATTGGTTATAACGCAGGTGCAGTCCATCCATGCCATAAAGTATTCTTCGCTGCACCGGTTTAAGGCCGTCTCTTATATCAGGCAAGGCCCTGCTTACGATGACACTCATCGCATAAGCAAGATATGACTCCTTCATTTCTTCTTCTAAGAATTTGGTAGTAATTTTTTCGTTATATTTTTGTTCCATAATAACTTCTATCTTCTATCTTCTATCTTCTAACTTCTATCTTCTATCTTTACACATCTATATTTCTAACTTGATGAGCATGGGCTTGAATAAACTCTTTCCTCGGTTGGGCTTGCGCCCCCATAAGAATGGTAAAAATTCTATCAGCTTCAACCGCATCTTCTAAAGCCACCCTGACTAAAGCCCTCTTTTCTGGGTTCATTGTACTTTCCCAAAGTTGATCAGGATTCATCTCTCCTAAACCTTTGTACCGCTGTAAGTGCATTCCTTTGGTCGCAAGACTCCTAATCAATTGTAAAACCTGTTTTAGGCCTTTACATTTATGCTGATTGCCGCTATCTTTATCTACTAAGATAAAATTATCTTTTTTACCGGGGTAATAATCTTTAAGGGATACCCCTTTTTTTAACAAAGACAAATCAATTTTTTTAATTTGGTGAGATTCAAAAATCTCTATATGGTCTAGTTCTTCCAACTCCCCAAAAGATAAAAGTTTTTTTTCATCCAGCACAAATGTTGATTGTTGGCCATTGTTAATTTTATAAGCTGGATACTTGCTTTTTTTTTGGTCGACTGCCTCCAAATATTCAGCAAAAGGCACCCCTTTTCTTTCTAATAATAATTCCAACTTTTCAATCGCTATTAAATTCTGAATTATTTCCTCAAGGTCTTTTGTGGTTATTTTTTTCTTTTTGTTGTTTTTTATCTCAAGTTCGGATACCTCTGTCCCCAGAGAAAGAATCATCCTATTCATTTCTTTTTCAGTATGAATATATTCTTGATGCCTTCTTTTTTTTATTCTATAGAGAGGAGGCTGAGCAATATATATTTTCCCTTCTTCTATGAGCGGAAGCATATAGCGGTAAAAAAGAGTCAAAATTAAGGTTCGAATATGAGACCCGTCAACATCGGCATCAGCCATAATGATTATCTTATGATAGCGTAGTTTGTCTAAATTAAGTTCTTCTCCAATTCCACTCCCTAAGGCTGAAATTATAGTTTTTACTTCTTGGCTTGATAATACCTTATCAAGCCTTGCCTTACCTACATTTAAAATCTTTCCCTTTATTGGCAAGATAGCCTGAAAGTTTCTATCTCGGGCCTGTTTGGCTGAACCTCCGGCGGACTCCCCCTCAACTATGTAGATTTCGGCAAAGGCAGGATCTTTTTCAGCACAATCTGCTAATTTCCCAGGCAAATTAGCGCTATCTAAAGCCCCTTTTCTTCTGGTAATTTCTCTTGCTTTTTTAGCCGCTGCTCTTGCCTGTGCGGCAAGCATAGCTTTTTTTAGTATTTTATTTACAACTGATGGGTTTTGTTCAAAAAAAGAAGATAACGCTTCAAAAGCTATAGAGTTTACTAAACCCTCAACCTCAGAATTTCCTAATTTTGTTTTTGTTTGCCCTTCAAATTGAGGGTTAGAAACTTTCACGCTGATCACAGCACATAACCCTTCCCGGGCGTCATCTCCCGAAATGTTGCTCATATTTTTTGAAGATTTTTTTTCTTTAGCTGATAAATTTATAGCTCTGGTTAAAGCAGTTTTAAAGCCGGTGAGATGGGTCCCCCCTTCTAAGGTATTTATATTATTTGCAAATGAAAATATATTTTGTTTATACCCCTCGTTGTATTGAAGGGCTCCTTCAACCTCAACATCTTCTTTTTTGCTATTAAAATAAATTATTTTTTTGTGGATTGAGTTTTTATTCCGGTTTAGATAGTCTACAAAAGAAACGATTCCTCCACTAAATTTAAAAGCCGCTTCCTTGTCGTTGGTTTCGTCTTTTAAAAATATTTTTACATTTTTATTAAGAAACGCCAACTCTCTTAATCTTTTGGAAAGAATATCAAAAGAAAATTCACTTTCAGAAAATATCTCCGGATCTGGTTTAAAAGTTATTTTTGTTCCGGTTTTTTTGGTTTTACCTATTTTTTTGATTTTCGTTTTAGGATGGCCCCGTTCAAAGGTTTGGTGAAAAACTTTGCCCTCTCTTTTAACCTCAACTTCAAGCCATTCACTTAATGCGTTAACACAACTAACACCTACCCCGTGTAGCCCCCCGCTAACCTTATATGCTTTATGATCAAACTTACCCCCGGCATGAAGAGTGGTAAGCACAACTTCAAGGGCGGGTTTTTTTAGTTTTTTATGAGTATCTGTTGGTATTCCCCTTCCGTTGTCTTCCACAGATACACTCCCGTCAGGATGAACGACAACATTAATTTGATCACAATGGCCGGCTGTAGCCTCATCAACTGAGTTATCTACCACCTCATAGACAAGATGGTGCAGCCCCCGGGTGCTTGTATCCCCGATATACATAGCCGGCCTTTTTCTAACCGCCTCTATGCCTCCTAAAACCTGTATGGTTGTTGCGTTATATTTTTGTTTTTTGGGGCTCATTTATTCAACCTCTATTTTTATTTCTTTAATGTTTGGGAATTCCTTTTTTATTTTTTTTGCTATCTCTTTTTCTTGCAGTCTAAATACATAGACAGCGCTTGATGACCTCAAAAAAAACACTATTT
>JAIPHS010000020.1 GCA_021735105.1 Candidatus Omnitrophota bacterium | reverse complement strand
TTTCTTTTGCTATCTTTTTGATCTCATAGCCATGACAAGGAGATTTTTCAAGCAGTCCTAATATTATTATCTTCTGTATCTGCATAACTTTTCATTCATTCCACCTCGTAGGTGGAAAATGGTTATTTTTCAATAAATTTGCCAATCTTTCTAAAGCGCTGATATCTTTTCTCCAATAACTGTTGGGGACTTAACCCCTCTACCTGAGAAATATTTTCTAGCAAAGATTTTTTAAGGCTAGCTGCAGATTCATCTGGATTCCAATGCGCCCCTCCTTCTGATTCCGGAATAATTTCATCTACAATCTTTAATTCAATAAGCTCCGGCGCAGTCAGTTTTAAAACTCTAGCTGCTTCTTCTCGTTTTGCTGCATCCTTCCAAAGGATAGCAGCGCAACCTTCAGGAGATATCACTGAATAGTATCCATACTGACAAATAAGCACTCTATCACCAACCCCTATCCCCAAAGCACCACCGCTTCCCCCTTCTCCAACCACCATAACTATAATTGGGGTTTTTATGCTAAACATATCTCTAATATTTTCAGCTATAGCCTGAGCTTGCCCTCTTTCTTCAGCGCCAATCCCCGGATAAGCCCCTGGAGTGTCGATAAAACAAACAATTGGCAATTTGAAGCGTTCAGCGAGCTTCATAATTCGCATAGCTTTTCGGTATCCTTCCGGATGAGCGCAGCCAAAATTGCGTTTTATGTTTTCATGAGTATCCTTTCCTTTTTGATGCCCGGCAAAAGCGATTTTTTTTCCTTCTATTGTGGCAAAACCACAAATTAAAGCATGGTCTTCACCAAAGCTTCTATCGCCGGATAAAAGAATATAATCATCAGCTATACTCTTTAAATAATCCAGAGTGGTGGGACGCCTGGGATGCCGGGAAATTTGGACTTTCTGCCAAGGGGTAAGATTCGAATAAATTTCTTTTTTTAAACTTTTTAGTTTAGTTTCTAGATTACTAATTTCTGAAGACATTTCTACCTTTTCATCTGTAGAAAAACTCCTCAACTCTTCTATTTTTTGTTTAAGCTCAATTATTGGTTTTTCAAAATCCCAACCCTGCATCACGCTCTCCTAGTTAACTCATTGTGCTTGGTTCGACGTTCTACGTTTGCTTTTTAATAACGTTAAACATCGAACGTTGAACGAAAAACTAATTTATTCTACTATGATAACTTCAGTTCCCACCGAGACAATATCATAAAGCTCTTCTACTTCCTTGTTAGACATCCGGACACATCCTAAAGTTACTTGCTGTCCTAAGCTTTCCGGTTTTGTAGTGCCGTGGATACCATACCCCTTTTTATCAATACCCATCCAGCGAGAACCCAATATATTATCCGGATTATCAGGCAGGACAATCGCACCTGCCTTATACCAAGTTGGTTTAACTAATTTATTTATTATTTTAAACTCTCCTCCCGGAGTCCTGCCGTCTGTCCCTGTAGCAACTATATAAGTTTTAAATATTTTTCCATCTCGTTTTAAAAACAATAAATTCTGTGATTTGTCAATCACTATAGAAAATTCACAAAGATTAATTTTTAACTCTTGGCCGGGAATAATCTTATTTGAAGTTAAAGCATTTGCTTGCTTGATTAAGCTGACAGTGGTATTAAATTTTTTAGCAATTTTTGATAATGCATCTCCGCGCTGTACCGTATAATTCTTGCTACAACTGCCTTCACTATAAGGTGAAAATAATAGTTTGATATTAATATCCTGGATTTTTTCTTGAATCTGTTTAATAACCGAAGGGCCGGTTGCATTGTCCTTTTCTTGATTGAGAAGTTCTTTTGCTTGTCTATATTTATCTTCTTTTAATAATTTATTGACTTTATTAAAAGACAAGGAATTTTCTTTTTCAGGCTGTTCTTTTTTTCCCGAACTAAAAATTAACCCGAAAATAGCCCCAATAAAAATTATTCCAGTTACAACAAAAATAATTTTTTTATTCAATTCTTACCCCCCCCTCATCACATATAAAAAACTATTGCTACAATAATTCCAATTAATGCCCCGGCAAAAATTTCTACTGGAGTGTGGCCAACTAGCTCTTTCATCCTTTTTTCTTTTAGCTTTCTCCCCTCATGAAAATCTTCCATAATTTTATTCAATATTCTAGCTTGAACCCCAATTGAACGGCGCCAAGTTTGAGCATCAAACATCGTAATTAAAGCAAAAATGACAGAGAAAGCAAAAAAGGGCGATTGGAAACCTAACTCTTTGCCTAAAGCCACAGCCAGAGCTACAACTGCAGCACTATGCGCAGAAGGCAGCCCGCCAGTTCTTAAAACCCAATAAAAGTTAAACTTTTTTCCTCGTGCAAGTCCAATAATAATTTTTATCCCTTGAGCGATAGCCCAACTTAATAATGTTATCCAGAGAACTTGATTATCAAAAACTTCTCGCCAAAAATTATCCATGATTTATTATAAAAAAATAATGCTTAGAATGAATTGCTTATCCGCCTTTGTTTTTTTTGAAGCACTTCTATGTCTTTGGCTAAATTCTGTTCTTTCTTAAGCCTTTTGATAGCCTGTTTAATATCATTATATTCTTTTTTCAGTTTAACCACTTCTTTTTTTGCTTTTAGCAAAGCCTGTGTTTCTTCTTTGGTCCTTCCAAACCCTAAAAAACCAGTGCTAGCAATATTTTTAAGATTCTTTTTCGCTTTGATATATTTTTTCCGTTTTAACTTTAGTTTTTTTTGATTTTTTTCTAGAAGCTCTTGAATTTGTTTTGTATTTTTCAATTCCTTGTTTTTTTTATTAATATCTTCGGATAAAGTTTTCCCAAAATCATTTTCTTCTTTTTCTCTTTCTAAATATTTTTTTGAAAAAGCTGAATCTTTTTCTGCACCGATAGATTTTATTTGGTCAAGGTTGTAAGTTACTTCGTCCCCCATAATATTAACTTTTATGGCATCTTGAGTTAATTCTACTATATCTGCTTCAATAACCTTTCCTGAATTCAATACAATTGTTTCAGCAAAAAGATTAATTACAGGCATTGTTACAAAAAACATTAATAAAAATATTAATAAAAGCCTTTTTTTCATAAATTTTATTCTGAAATTATTTATATTATACTATAAACATCCACCAAACAAAAGCAACTTAAATATATGGCGGCGAGTGGACTTGAACCACTGACATAACGGGTATGAGCCGTTTGCTCTGCCAGACTGAGCTACGCCGCCGTTTAGCTTACAACTTATTGCTAATAGCTAAGTTAATTGAACAAAAACTTTCTTAACATAATTCCTAGGGACCCAATAAATTTACGGGGCCGATGGGATTTGAACCCACGATCACCTGCGTGACAGGCAGGGGACTTGAGCCAGGCTAATCGACGGCCCCGAATTCAGCTATTAGCTTGTTGCTTATAGCTAATGGTATGAGCAAGTGTTAATTTTATATAATTATAAAGAAAAGTCAATCATAACTTTTTAAAACCCCTACGCCATAAGCCATTGGCTCTTAGCCAAAATGGGCGATACAGGATTCGAACCTGTGGCCCCTACCATGTCAAGGTAGTACTCTAACCAACTGAGCTAACCGCCCGACAAAAATATGCCGGGGGCGGGACTTGAACCCGCACGTCCCTTTCGGAACATTGGATTTTAAGTCCAAGTTGTCTGCCAATTCCAACACCCCGGCGATAAGTTTATGCTTAATCTATTAATTTTTCAAATTAGCAATAGTTTTATTTTACTTCCAAAGTCTTTGGAAAGAACTATGCTGTATACATAAACTAGCTTGCCTTCGGCAAGAAGTTCTTGCCAATACCCCGGCGATTTTGCTAAGGCGCGGACCGGATTCGAACCGGTGAATAATGGTTTTGCAAACCACCGCCTTGCCACTTGGCTACCGCGCCGGCTTTTTCTTCTCTTCTTTAGGCTCTTCTTTGTCTTTTTTGTTTTTTCCCTGCCTGCCGGTAGGCAGGTTTTTCCCTTTAAATTCCTCTATTTTCTTTTTCTCTATTTCTT
This sequence comes from Candidatus Omnitrophota bacterium, assembly GCA_021735105.1. Classification (GTDB taxonomy): domain Bacteria; phylum Omnitrophota; class Gorgyraeia; order Duberdicusellales; family 4484-171; genus PXAH01. The sequence goes on along the minus strand of JAIPHS010000020.1, from coordinate 8,594 downwards.
CTAAAGCTATATCTAATAACTTTTCAGTTTTTCTTTCAATTAATGGCTTCTCCCCTTCTGCAAGCATCATGGCTCTTTTTGAAGCTAAAACCGTTAATTTATAGATGGATCCTCCAGTTGCGCCCAAAAGCTTCTCCCTTGGTATGTAGTCTTTTAACATTCTTCCTCCCATTACATTTTATAAAACAATATCAAATTTCATATAATCAGGTGTTATGTTTTAATATAATATCTTTTATTTTCCTTGCCGTTGAGTTTATGTTTTTGTTTTGTATTAAATAATCATATTTTTTAGAAAATTGCAACTCTTTTTTTGCCAATTTAATTCTTTTATCAATTATTTCTTTTGTTTCTTCTCTTTTTTTCATTCTGTTATATAGTTCTCTTTTTTTGGCAACACTGATAAAAATGCTAGTTGCCCTGCTTTTATAACGTTTTTTTAATTTCATTCCCCCTTTTACATCTATGCACAAAAGAAGGTTTTTATTCATAGATCGAGCTATTTTTAGATAGAGTTTCGGAGTGCCGTAGTAATTATCCAATACTTTTTCATTTTCTAAAAAAAACTTTCTTTTTTTTAAATATAAAAACTCATCCTTACTTACAAAAAAATAATCTTTTCCATCATTTTCCTGAGGCCTTTTATCTCTTGTTGTAACAGTTATCGATCTTAGCAAAGTATTCTTTATGGTTCTTTTACGAAAGAGATGCTTTACTAAGGTGGTCTTTCCCACCCCTCCTGGCCCAGATAATATAAAAAGTTTTGGTTTTGCCATAATGTATTTACTCTATGTTTTGTGCTTGTTCACGAATACGGCCTAAGTAATTTTTTGCCTCCACTATTAAAATTGCTAACATCTGCTGTTTAGTTTTACTCGATGCTGCATTCAACTCTCTTAAAATTTCTTGTGTTAAAAAATCAATTACTTTCCCTTTGCGTATTTGTTTCTTTTTGCTTATTATTTTTTTTAGCTTTTGAGAATAGAACCCGATTAAAGATAACTCTTCGTCTATATCTTCTTTACCATTAATTTCTTTTAGGGGCCTCTTTTTATTCTTCTTAATTTTAGCAATATTATTGTCTAACAAAGAAAGGTTTTTAGATATTTCTTTTTCTATTGCTCTGCCTTTTTCTTTTTTAAAACTAACTAACTTTTTTAATGATTTTTTAAGCGCGGAAATTACCTGGGCGTTTGAAATACTATTTTTTCCACCAGCCGAAACCACGCCCGGTAAATTTAATATCTCTAAAGGAGATAAGCTCCTTTCTAGATTAAATTGTTTAGCTAAAGATTTAATTTCTTTTACATATCGGCCGAATTCTTTTTTATCCACGGAAAATTGATTTATCCTTTTATTGGCCTGATAAAAATAAACTTCAACTTTCCCTCTAGTTATATTTTTTTTAATTTCTTCTTTTATCTTTTCTTCCGAAACAAGAAGTTGTTGAGGAAGATTGTAAACTGTAATATCAAGATACTTATAATTGAGAGACCTTAAAATAATTTTTGTTGTTTTATTTTTTGTTTTTTCTTCCGCTACTGAATAAGCTGTCATTGACCTCATTGCCAAACTCTCCTGGCTTGAGCAGAACTTTTTTCTTCCTTAACAGGATAAAGATCCTTTACTATTCCATCGGGTTCAAACCAAAGTTTTATTTCCCGCTCAGCTTCGTTAGGATCACTTGATGCATGAACCACATTTTCATAAAGACCGGTAGTAAGTATTCTCCCATATGCCCCCCTTATTGATATCGGATCAGCTTCCTCTGGATTTGTAGCGCCGGCAATGCGGCGAACCTTACCGATTGCTCCCTGCCCCCAATAGACCAAAGGCAAAACTCTATTTTCTCCGTGCAGTTTGCCGCTAATGTATTTAATCAACTCTTTAAAAAAGGGTTTATCTTTTAAGTGGCGATAATGAGTCTTGGCTAAATCATTATCAACTTGGACAACTCTTGCTCCAATGATTTTTAACTTTGCCTCAGAAAGGCGAGTCAAAATATTTCCGGTTAAAGATTTTTTTAATCCATCTGGTTTTATAATAACTAGTGTTGCCTCTTGATCCATACTTCCCCCTCTATGAAATATTACTTTAACTAATGCGTTTTACAATTCTTTCAAAATCATTCAAGTTGTAGTAATGAAGAATGATTTTACCCTTTTTATTTTTTGAATTAGTAATTTTTACTTTTGTCCCTAAAATTTTTTGCAGTTTTTCCTCAGCTTCTTCAACAAAAGGATCTATCTTTACCTTATTATTTTTTTTTACAGCTTGCTTCTCCACATCCCTTACTGTAAGCCCTTTATGAAGGATTTTATAAAATATTTTTTCTTGTTGAATTTTACTTTTAAAAGAAAGTATTGTCCGTGCTTGACTCCGGTTAATAAGATTTTCTTCTAACGCAGATTTAATCTTTTTAGGAAGCTTAAGCAGTCGAATCGTATTCACCACTGTTGTTTTATCTTTACTGATAAATTTAGCTATCTCATCTAAAGAAAAATTAAACTCATCTTTAAGGCGCGCTAAAGCTTGAGCTTCTTCGATTGGATTAAGATTTTTTCTCTGTAAGTTTTCAACTATTGCCGCAATAAAAGAATCTTTATTGTCTAAATCTCGAACTACTGCTGGTATCTCCTTGATGCCCAACAACTTAGCAGCCTCTAACCTTCTTCCCCCGGCAACAACTTCATATTTACCATCTTTTATATCACGAGCTAAGATCGGTTGAATAAAACCCTTTTCTTTAATAGATTGAGTTAGCTCGGCTAAGTCCTTCTGATTCATGTCTTTACGCGGCTGAAACTTATTAGGTTCAATCTCTTCTACGGGAAGATAAACAAATTGGTCCCCGCCAGAAACTTTCTTTTTGGGAATAAGAGCATCTAACCCTTTTCCTAATACTTTTTTACTCATAATTAACCTCTCTGCTTAACAAAATTATTTGTTTTTTCCGTTTTTCCTATAACTTCATTGGTCAACTCGAGATAAGCCTTTGCCCCTACACAGTTAGGTTCGTAGAAATGGATTGGCTTACCAAAGCTGGGAGCTTCCGCTAATTTTACATTTCTGGGAACAATAATGCTAAAGGCCTTCTTTTTAAAATAATTCCTTACCTCTTCTATCACCTGCAAGGTAAGACGGGTTCGAAAATCAGCCATAGTTAATAAAATGCCTTCTATTTCTAATCTCTGATTAAGGCGCGCTTTTATCAAACCAATTGTCTGTATCAGTTTTGAAACACCTTCTAATGCATAATATTCACACTGAACCGGTATAATTAAGCTGTCAGCAGCTGACAAAACGTTGACAGTAAGAACCCCTAAAGAAGGGGGTGCGTCAACAATAATATAGGAATACTCATCTTTAATCTTCTCAAGGCTTTGCCGCAGCAAGACTTCCCTCTGTTTTAAAAAAACCAATTCTACCTCTCCTCCCGTAAGAGATATGTCGGAAGGCATAAGAGATAGATTAGGCCAATCTGTAGGATAAATAGCTTCCTCTACCTGGGCATCTCCTGAAATTACCTCGTATACTGAGGTTTTCCTTTGAGGGTCTAGCCCCACCCCGGAAGAAGCATTGCCTTGAGGGTCCATATCAACAAGAAGGGTCTTTTCTCCCGTTAACCCTAAAAAAGAACTAAAATTGATGGCCGTGGTAGTTTTACCGGTTCCACCCTTTTGATTACAAATGCCAATTGTTTTACCCATATTTTTTAATAAATTACTATCTCATTGTAATACCATCTTGGTCAAATTGCAACTATTTTTATCCTTGCCTTATTTAAGAATGAACAGTCAAAATGGAAATCGCTAATAAAATCAAAGGTTTCTGGCGTTTTCACGTGAAAACCATCCTTCTTTGTAGGGTGTCCCTAAATAAGCAATTATAGACGTCCTACTTTTGTCGAAAATAGGACGTCTATGGGTTTATCATAACAACGTTTTCACGTGAAAACGTTAAAACTCCTTGTTAAATAAGCGTTTTTTGATTTTAGATGGTTTTTTTAAGTAGTCCGGGATTCTTTCAAGCGGACTTGATAAATAAGAGTAAGTAGATTCTGGATAAACCAGTATAGGACTAATGCGGAAGGAAATTTATAAAAAATTATCCCAATGAAAACCCCCATAAACAATCCTATCTTTTTTTGCTGAGGGTTTGAAGATGAAGCTGTTATGTGCTGCTGCATAATCCCTAAGATCATTACTAAAATAGGAAGAAGGTTAAAGTATTCAACACCTACAATTGGAATTATAAAAGGAAGACGAAACAGCCGATCCGGCAAAGATAGGTCTTGAATCCAAAGAAAAGACGCTCCTTCAAGCCGGCTGAACCTGAATACTACTTGGTAAAAAGCAATTATTATCGGAAATTGGAATAAAAGAGGAAGGCATCCGCCTAAAGGATTCACTTTGTGTTTTTTGTAAAGAGCTACAGTTTCTTTCTGCATTTTTTGGGGATTATCTTTATGCTTTTCCTTTAGCTCCTGCATTAAAGGTTGAACTTCCTGCATCTTCTTCATGGCTTTAGTGCTTTTTGAGGTAAAAGGGAATAGTACGGCGTAAGTAGAAAAAGAAAGAAAGACTATACTAAGACCCCAATTATGGAGAAAACTATAGAAAAAATACAATATTTTTATAAGTGTGGTTGCTAAAAAATGCCAAAAACCATAATAAACTATGCCTGCCAGCCCGTAAGACTCCATTTTATTAATAATCTGTGGGCCAAAATAAAATGATATGGTAGAGGAGGGATTATTTAAATAAAGATTTGTTTGTTTGTCGGTTTTTGTCCATTCAATGTCATAACTATCTGGGAGTAAGCTAATTGTGCGATATTGGCTTCTTGCTCCAGCAAATTCTACCTTTTCTTGGATATCTTCTTTAACTTTTTTTGGATGAGTTCGCTCGATAGATCCATTCTTGCTATAAAATGACTCAAAATACCTTTGGCTTAAATGAGAAGCCCCTGAATTTAAAGAAAAGGAAAATAACAAAAGAGGGGAGCTATCAACGCTTTTTATTTCTATAATATCTTCTTTAAATAAATACCTCTTAGGAGGAGAACCTTCTCTAGTAAAAGATATGCTATCCCGGCCAATATTGGTTTGATAATTTAAGTTTTTAGTTGCTGGCTGAAACCCTAAATTTTTAAAAGGGAGGATGTTGGCCGGTTTGTTTACAGATATTGATTGAATATATCCGCCTTGCGGCGAAAAAGTAATATAATAATTATTTATTTGTATTTCCTCCAATAAGGCAGCTTCTTTAGGAAGTTGTTTTGCGATAGGTTTTGTTGTTTGAACCTCAGAACTTTTAGTAGTTGTAGTTAAATCTTCGCGTATAACCTCTTGCTTATCAACTGGTTGTGTAACCTGCTTGGGAGCAAGTTGCGACCAAACCAGAAAAAAACCAATCAATAATAAAAATGCAAAAACTGTTCTTTTTTCCATTATTATCTTACTGGGTCAAGACCCCCTTTAGAAAAAGGATTGCAGCGTAAAACTCGAAACATAGTTAACCCTAAAGCCCTTATAAAGCAATGTTTTCCAAAAGCTTGTTTGGCATATTCCGAACAAGTTGGAATATAAATACAGGGGGTTGGAAACAATTTTGGGAATTTTTGGTATAATCGGATTAAAAAAATAGCGGTCTTTCTCATATCTTTAATTTTTGTATTCGTTGTTTTATTATAAATTGGTAAAGAGCACATTCATACAGAAATCTTTTGACGCCCTTTTCTTCTCCGTTGATTTACTATTTTCTTCCCGTTTTTTGAACTCATTCTTTTACGGAAGCCGTGCTTTCTTTTACCTTTTAAATTTGTAGGTGTTTTTAGGTTTTTTTTCATGTTTTTTTTATTGGGTAATTATCAATTTATCAAAAATAAGATACATTTACAGAGCCCATCGTTATTCGTGAGTCTAATGTATCATTAGGTAAGTTGAAATTGTAGCATAAAATAATTGGGTGTCAACTACAAAAAAGTTGCAAAGATAATTTATTGAGGTATAATTTATTATTCTTGAACTAAAGTTTGGGCGTAGTATCTTCCAAAATATAACCTTTCTCCAGAATGTGAATAACTTGTTAATTTTGTTAAGTCGTTTATGAAACCAAATATTTGGGAAAATTGTAAAGAAAAACTTAAGGCGCGCTTAGGGGAAACTTCCTTTGACACCTGGATATCTCCTTTGCAGCTAAAAGAGCTCTCTAAGGAAAATTTAGTTTTAGAGGCTCCTGATAGCTTTTTTAAAAATTGGGTAGAGAACAACTACCTTGTTTCTATAAAAGAGGTCTCCCAAGAAATTTCCGGAAAAAAAATAAATATTGAATTTCGAGTTAACCCCGGCATTCTTAAAAGTAAAACCACAAAAATATTTCGTTCCTTTAATAAAAGTTTTGGAGAAAAAACCCAAACATCTCTGCGCTTGAATCCACGCTTTACTTTTGACAATTTTGTAGTTGGTTCTTCAAACCGGATGGCCCATGCCGCATCTTTAGCTGTTGCGAGAGCCCCTGGGAGATCTTATAATCCTATCTTTATTTATGGAGGAGTGGGGTTGGGTAAAACCCACCTTATGCAAGCAATTTCTAACTATGTCTTGACTTTAAACCCGCAAACAAAAGTTAAATATTTATCTTCAGAAAGTTTTGCTAATGACCTTATTCTTTCTATCCGGCAAAGGAATACTGATAAGTTTAGAAAGAAATATAGAGACATAGATGTTCTCTTAATAGATGATATCCAATTTCTTTCTGGTAAAGAAGCTTCTCAAGAAGAATTTTTCCACACATTTAATGTGTTATATGATTACCACAAACAAATTGTTGTTTCTTCTGACCGCCCCCCGAAAGAAATTCCTGATTTAGAAGAAAGATTGGTTTCTCGGTTTAATTGGGGGTTGGTTGTCGACATACAACCACCCGATTATGAAACTAGGGTTGCTATTTTAGAAAAAAAATTAGAAAACGAGGCGATAAAAGTTGATTTGCAGGTTATCCGTTTTATTGCTGAAAATATATCTTCAAATATTCGTGAACTTGAGGGAGCTTTGGTAAGAATTATAGCTTATTCCTTAATAGAAAGTAAAACTATTACTGTTGAGTTAGTTAAGGGTATTTTAAAAGACATGGTTCGTGAAATTAGCACTCGGGTTACTCCAGAAATTATTTTAGATAAAGTCAGCCGTTTTTACGGAGTTGAAAAAGAAGATTTAAAAAAGAGTAAAAGGAGTAAGACGCTGGTGCTGCCTCGCCAGATTGCGATGTTTTTAACAAGAGAGCTGACAGAAAGCTCGTTTCCTGAAATTGGTGGTTTTTTTGGGGGTAAACACCACACTAATATTCTTTATGCTTGTAAAAAAATAAGAAGGGATTTAGCTAAAGATGAAAAATTAAAAACAACTATTAACAGCCTTACACAGGAAATTAAAAACTTATAATAATCTTTTTTTATTGAATTGTTTCTTTTTTCCAAATAATTGTTATAATATTTCAGAAGTTAACAGTTTTCACAAAAACTACTTGTACTAAGACTATGAATATCACTATTAACAAAAAGAAATTAGTAGAGAGTTTAAAAACCGTTGCAGGGCCTACTTCAACTAAACAGGATTTTCTTGCTTTAGGAAGTGTTTTAATTGATGTAAAAAAAAATGTAATTAAGTTCACAACAACAGACCTAGATGTAACTATAAGTACATATATAAAAAAAGAAATAAAAACACCCGGTAAAGTGCTGGTGCCAATAAGGAGATTTATTTCTATCGCCAGGGAGCTTCCCGATAGTGTCATAACTTTAGAAAAACTTAAGAATATCCTCTTAATAAGGTGTGGAAAAGTTGAGTTTAAAATAAACGTCTTGAAAGAAGAGGAGTTTCCTAAAATACAAGAAGAAAAAGAAGCGGTATCAATAAAAATATTACCAGAGACTTTAGAAGAAATGATTCGGTTAACCTCTTTTTGCGTTGGCTATGAAGATGTAAATTATATTTTAAGCGGAGTTTTGTTCGAACTAGAAAAAAATAAAATAAAACTGGTTGCAACCGACGGGAAAAGGCTTTCCTTTATTTCTCGAGAGTTTCCTAAAAACCAGGCAGAAGTTGAAGAGAAGATATCTTTTATACTTCCAAGCAAGGCGGTAGGAGAAATCGCCAGGCTAACCAAAGAAAAACAAAACCCTCTCTATTTATCGTTTTCAGAAAAAAATATAGAGTTTGATTTTCAAGAAACAAAAGTTATAGCCAGACCAATAGAAGGAGGTTTTCCTAACTATTCACAATATATCCCTAAAAAAAGAGGAGATTGTTTAAAGGTAGATAGAGAAACTTTTATAGCTTCACTAAGAAGAATCAGCTTGCTTACAACCCAAGAGTATCAAGGGGTGAAACTAAACCTAAAAAAAAATAAAATGGTTATTTACAAAACAACACCTCAGCTGGGAGAGGCAAAAGAAGAAATAAATATAGAGTACCAAGGGGCAGGGTTGGATATAGAGTTTAACCCTAACTATTTTATAGATATTTTAAAACAAATAAACGATCAAAAAGTTATGATTGATTTTTTTGGAGCAGAAAAACCGGCGGTAATTAA
>JAIPHS010000077.1 GCA_021735105.1 Candidatus Omnitrophota bacterium | reverse complement strand
GGGAAGAGAGGTTAACTGCCTTAAAAGAAGGCCTCCAGGATAAGCGAAAAAAAATAATGTCAGGATAAATCCTGGGAAACAGAACGTAATTGCCTGCTGAAGATGATTGGTGAACAGCAGTTAATTATCGACATTCAAAAATAATTCAGAGAAACTCTAAAAATAAACAAAAAACGTAAAATTACACAAAAATTAGTTAACGAAGAAAAAATACCACTTAAAATTACCCTGAAAGCGATGTTTTTGAAACAAAACCACATATTACTATGCTTCAAAAGCTGGCGATGATCGCCGTTGCCGCCGGCCGTTGGATGAACAATTAACACGGTAGCTAGGAGGCCTGCGGGGCTTTGAGTTAGTCTATGATTACCGGGAAGTAACTGAATTATTTGGCGAATATAACCACAAAAGATTTACCGGCACATGAAAAACCTGAATATATTACAGCCTAAGGAAATAAAGAAGGATAAGCACACCCGGTTGTCAATATGCTGCCTGGATGGAAGCTTTATGCTCAAGGTGAATTTCGAGGGGCATTTTCTGCCTTTAATCGGCTTTTTGAAAAAGTGTTAGCTATGGATCCTAATAACACTAAGGGTGTTTTAGGAAAAGCTTGGGTTGCTTGCCGGCAATTTAGGTATGAGGACGCGATAGTTTTTTTTCTAAAGCATTAGGCCCTGAGACTAATGACATTTTCGCGTTAAAAGCATTAGCTTTATGCTATCGCCAAATAGGTAAAGAAAATGCCGCTCGTAAATACGATAAGAAAGCGGATAAACTTTTGATAAAAACATATAATACTCAGACTCAAAAAAATTATTTAAAGTTATACAAAATTCTTAAACAGCGCAAAATAACCCTGGTTTGCGTTCAGTATCCTTTACGGGATGTAAGCTACTTACGGAATATGTTTAAACAGGAGGATGAAGTTTTGTTTGTGGATAATCGGAAGGCCTTTACAAAGGCCTTAGAAGATGACGAATATAGCGCTTATTTTTCGGACAATTTTGCTGGTGACTTCGGCCACTGTACGGACCGGGGGAACCGTCTTCTTGCTAACAATATCGCCAAAAAGATCCTTGAGGCATTCTTTAAATAATGCTTGACTGAATGTTTTCCTAAAATAGAATAAAGTTAAGAGGAATAACTTTTAAGTTAAGAAGGAGGATGATATGAGAAAAGGTGTTGTGCTGGTAGTGTGTTTGTGTTTGCTGTTTACGGCATATGGACATGCTCAGGCAGAGTCTCTAGAGACAATAACGATAAAAGGAAATGTTATTTTTCCTCAATGGGAGCAGGGTGCAATTTTTATTGATGCTTTTGACGGGCCGGACCCCCGGGTTAGCGATGAAGTAGCCTGGACAAGTATAGATAAACCCGGAGAATATGTTTTGGAGTTTGAGGGTAAAATAGGAGATATTGTATATATTTACGGGTATAATGACAGCGCAGATGACGGCCCGCCGATAGAAGACGAAGATGTACGGCTTATCCATCAAGGCTTTGGAGAGAGTTCGGTCTTAATTGAAACTGCTGTAGTAGAAGGCATTGACTTAATTAAAATTAAAGATTTCATGTTCTAACATAGCCGTATTTTCGGTATGATGGCGATTAAAACTATTGGTAAACTGAATCTTGCGCGCGGATGCTTTACGTTTAGCAGGATGCCTTTAAATTTACTTTAGCCTCTTTTCATAATTTCCAACCGTTTTATCTATGAATAATAATATTTATAACCGTATGGCTAAAGGGGTTGCTTGGATAGCATCTCTTAGGATATTATTGTTGATTTTTAATTTTTTATCGCTTTTTGTCCTCGCGCGTTGTTTAGATTCATTTGATTTCGGGTTGATCGGGATGGGCTTTGTGGTGGTTGCATCGGTAAGGCCATTTACAAAAATCGGAGTTTTTTCTGCTTTAGTCCAAAAACAGGAAGGTATAAATAAATTCCTTGATACTGCCTGGACAATGGGTATTGTTCAAAGCTGCGCAGTTTACGGAGTGATTCTTTTTTTAAATCCGTATATTTCCGATTTTTTTAATGCCCCTTATCTCAGAAGAGTGATTCCGGTATTAGGGTTGTTGTTGCCGCTAGATGCTTTTGCGAATATCGGGATAGTTTATTTTACTAAAGAACTCAAATTCAAAAAAATTTCTCAATATTTTCTTTGGGGTTATTTGGCTAATTTCAGTGTTACCATAATATCAGCTTATCTTTTAAGAAATTTTTGGGCGATTGTGTTGGGAGTTTTAGCTGAAAAAATTGTTTGTTTAATTATCAGTTATAAAATGCACTCATACCGGCCGAGATTTGTTTTTCAAAAAGACAAGGCGAGAGAGCTATTTTTATTTGGGAGGTGGGTGCTTTTTTCAAGTATACTTTTTGCTTTATTAACACAGGTTGATAATTTTTTTGTTGGGAAATTAGCTAATGTTGCAGCATTGGGATTTTATCAAATGGCGTTTAGAATTTCTAATTTACTGCCCAAAGAAATTATCGCTATAATACCCCGGGTTATATTTCCGGGATTTGCCAAGTTAAAAGGCAATCTTGAGCAGATAAGATCTTTGTATTTAAGAGCATTACAATTAGTCGTTGCCATGATTTCTTTTTTTGCCGGGATACTTATGTTTTATCCGCATGAATTGACGAGATTATTTTTAGGCAGTAAATGGAGCCCTATAGTTCCAGTACTTAGAATTTTTTCTTTATTTGGCCTTATTCGCGTTGTGCTGATAACCACACATCAGATTTTTCTGGCAATGGGGAAACCGGCAATAAGAACAAAACTGCAAATAATGCAATTATGTTTATTGACTTTGCTTATATATCCTTTTGCTGGTAATTGGCAAATATCCGGCATTGCTTCTGCCGTAACCTTGTCTGCTTTGCTGGCATGTATTTTTTCATTGTTTATAATAAATAGAATGTTGCTAATTTCAAAATATGTGATAGTTAAAATAATAATGTTTCCGGTTCTGGCGGCTGGGTTTATGGGGGTTGTATTATTTGCGGTTAGACAAGTTTGGACGGGTTTGAGTTTTATCGGATTTGGGGTATTTATTCTCGGAGGGTTAGGTATATATATTGTTGGTTTGCTTGGATTTGATAAGTTTTTTAACTATCGGATTAAAGAAGGGGTAAGTATTGTTTTCAAATGCCTGAGTACCGAATTTTCGAAAAAAGAAGGGCACTGTTTTAAGCACTAATTTTAATTGAGGCCTTATATTAAAAATTATCATATAACTGAATTGAGAGCATGCTGGAATTTAAGTATTTTTAGACGATCTTTTTGACCAATTAATAATTAATTTATTGAAATTAAAAATTTATTAATAAAAAATAAGGATGTGAGTTTATTGAGCTAAAAAAGGCAAAAGTAAAGGGGCTGGTAGTTAAGAAAACGGATATAGCGCCAAAGATGTTGGATTTCTGGGAAGTCTTTTAAGCAATATTGTGAAGGCATGATAAATAAAAACAAAATAAGGGTAAGAAATTTTATTCTTTTTTTTCTGGTAGCCTTAGGGGCTTCACTGCGCTTTTATCAACTTTCTTTTTTTGATCTATGGTATGACGAAGTTTATAGTGTAATTGGTGCAAATAATTTAGCTTATTTTTTGCGTATTTTTGCTTATCGTTACCAGCCGCCGCTATATTATATGATTTTGCATCTTTGGATTAATCTTTTTGGCGATGGGGAGTTTGTCATAAGGTCTTTATCCTCGTTTTTCGGGTCAGCATCCATTCCTTTTGTTTTTATCATCGGGAAAAAATTTTATAATAATTACGTAGGCTTAATCAGCGCTTTAATATTTACAATTTGTCCGTTGCATATTTGGTATGCTCAAGAGGCAAGAATGTATAGTTTATCTGTTTTCTTTTCTCTGGTTATGGTGTTTATGTTTTTAAAATCTGTTGATTTGAAACGCGGTTTCGCCTGGTGGTTTTTAATCGCAGTTGTAAGTATTATCAACATCTATCTAAATTATTTTACAGTTCTATTGTTGTTGCCAATAATTATTTTTATTGCTGGGAGAAAGAAGATTAGTTTTTCTAGGCTAATATTTCTTCTTTCACTGATTATTCTGTTTTTGCTGCCTTTTACCTTTTTTTTCTATAAACAATTTTCGCTTATTCGAAGAATGTTTTGGCTAGATTCCCCTCAGTTTTACGCTATACCTATAAGTTTAGGTAATTTTTTATTAGGTTATAATGCAAGTTTCGGACAGTTTTCTGCAGCCATAATTTTAATCTCTTTAGCTATAATCATTTGGTTGTTTATGTTTAACTCAAAAGGGAAAGATTCTTTGCTTTTAAGCTATTCGATTTTACCTTTAATACTTCTTTTTTTTGCAGGAAAGTATCTGGCTCCCGTTTATCTATCAAGGTATCTGATAATTTTTTCACCATTTTTTTATATTCTGATAAGCTCGTTAATAATGAAAACTAAATGTAAAAAAATATTTTGTTTATTTTTATCGTTTCTAATTATATTAATGTCTTTTTCGTTGTTTAATTATTATCAAGGCAAAATAGTGGCACCCTTACGATTCCATCATGGCGTTCCTGCCAAAAAATCGTTTGACAAAGCTATAGATATTATAAAAGACAATATTTTACCTGGTGATTTGATAGCCCATTCTCACGTAAGCACAATCCCTTCATTCTTATATTATTTCAAGGACTCGCCATTAAATCAAATATACTTAACTATTCCAGAAGAACAGAAGGATGAGTATTGGCGGCGGAGATATTCGTTGGATAAAATTATTGCGATAAATAAGGGTTATCTTAATGAGGGACAGTATGGTTATAGTTGTTATATTTTCGGGAAAGAGAAAAAATATTATAATTTTAGGATGTGGCTTATATCTTCGAATTGGTTAAGAAACGGTATCTTGGGAGAACACGCCACAGCTGTACGGAAGCGGGCCATGAGAAGATTTAAAAAAATCAGAAGTTTTTATCGCGATGGTATTTATGTAGATTTATATGATTTGAAAAAAGCAGATTAGCCCTTTTGTTACGATTTTTATATCTATACTTAAGATAGAAACGGTAAATTCCAAATAATTATTTTTAATTTATAGGATAATAGTGAATTATTTTTTTCAAAATATCGTCAATAAGTTTATTTATTTTTCGCGAAATATATTTTCTAAGCCAAACGAAGTTACTATAGAGATTACTGATAGGTGTAATTTAGATTGTTTTTTTTGTTTTAATAAGTTTTCGACAAAAAATACAGAAAAAAATGATACATTAAGGCATAATTACATAAAAGATATAATTACCAATATTTCTAAATTTGGAATTAAAAAAATTAGATTTTCCGGGGGAGAGCCTTTAATCAGGGAAGATATATATGACTTAATGGAATATGCTAAATCGAAAGGATTAAGGGTGTGGTTAAACACAAATGCTACATTAATTAATAAACAAAGAGCAGCTAAATTAAGCAAGTTAGTGGATAACGTGTTGGTTCCCCTTAATTCTTACGATAAAGAGACGGAATTCTTTGTAACGGGAAAAAAGTTATTCGAATCTAAGCTTGCGGGGTTAAGGATGCTTAAGGAAACAGAAATAAAAGTAGTAAGGACAGGAACTGTTCTTACAAAATTAAACATTCTAAATTTAGAAAAAATTTATGGTTTAGTCAAAAAATTAAAAATAAAATATTGGGAATTATTTCGTCCTATACCAGCCCCATATAATTTAATGCCGGTTAACAATGATGACATAAGCATCCTTGTCCCAAAAATTCTAAAGATAAATGAAGAAAATGGGACAGCTTATAAGATATTTAATGCTATTCCGTTTTGTGCTTTTAATCCTGAACAAATGGCAAAAATAGCATCGGGAGCCAGACATGATGACGGGCATACTCGTGTGGTAATAAGCTTTAATGGAGTTATTAAGCCGATGTATTATTTCAATAAAGAAATTGGGAATATTTTAATAAATAAGCCTTTTGGCAGCTATTGGAATCATAAATTTATGAAAAGGATGCGTTATTTGAAATTTGCGCCTGAAGTTTGCAAAAAATGCAGGTATTTAACAATTTGTTTGGGGGGTAGTAGAGCAGTTTCTAAAGTTGTCAACGGAAATTATTCAGGACTTGATTATTTAGCGCAACCGGGTAGATACAAAGATTATTTATTTAGGTAAATGCAATTGGGTTATGCAAGTTTTAATTATAATTCGAATAGTTGGATTAAGTCAAAAATCGGTTTCTCGGATTTTGTCAGGGGGAAAAAGACATTGTTGTAATTTATGAAAAAGAATAAACATAATTTTTATTTTTTAGCGATGGTGATGCTGTTGTTTGCAATAGGCAATTATTTGGTTATTTCAAGTGATATAATTCCACCGCTTCATGATGCTAACGTTTGTTATTCTGATAGTATTCGTTATTTTAAGGCTTTTATCCATGATTTTAAAGTTGATAATTTAAAAATTTTATTTACTAATATTAATTCTTACTCGCCTTTATATATGCTTGCTCCGTTTCCTTTTTATATCATTTTTGGGCCTACCGCTAATGTTATGGCAATGTTTAATCTTTTTTATGTATTTATTTTAGTGGTGGCTTTGTATAAAATAGCTAATTTTCTTTATGGGAAGCCGGCTGGCCTTTTAGCGGCAATTTTACTTTTAACTTTTCCTTCAATTGTAGGCTTTTCAAGGGTAACTCATATGAATATAGCCATTACTTCAATTTTAGCATTAAATGTTTATTTTCTTTTAAAAGCTAATAATTATCACAATAAGGTATTTTCTTTGTGGGCAGGGATAACCGCATTAATTGGAGGGTTGATTGGCCTTAAATATATAATATATTTTGCCGGGATTGTTTTAGTTTCATTAGGAAGCAGTTTTTGTTCTCAATTTTTAATTCCGAAAAAAGACCGAAAGAGAGTATTGTTGAATGTAGCTATTTTTCTTCTTTGCGCAATTTTGTTTTCTGCTCTCTTTTATTATTTTCTGACTTCTTCTTTTGACCTCCCCGATGATAGTAAAGTTGAGGGTCGAAGTTATAATTTTAAGTGGGAAGGTTTTTTGGCGGCTATAACCGGATTTAAGGTTGATTCATTTTTTTTAAATTTAGGGAATTACTTTCAGTTATTAAGGCAGCATATTTTATTTCCTAATTTTTTATTATTTTTAATGTCTGTTTTTTTTATTGGGGTTAATCTATTCAAGTTAAACCACCGGATTATTTTTTTCGGTTGGCTTTTATCCCCCATTTTATTGCTTTCTTTGTTAGCTTTTGCTAATTTAGAATTGATTGGCACTCAGCCTCGCTTTTTATTACCGGTTTTGCCGGCTGTAGTGATAATGATAGCGGGATTGTTGTCTAAGTTAAGGCGGTTAATGAAGAGATATTTTTTGTATAGAGGTGAGATAGCTTTTGCTGCTGCAGTAGTTATAGTTTTGTTTTTAAACTATGGATTTTTTCTAAAACATTATCCTTATCCTCAAAATTCATCTGAATTATTAGGGCGGCGGGTTCAATTCGGCATTTTGCGCCCGGTTTCTGAAAGATGTCCGGTATCTGGACTACTTTCTTTTCTTGAAGCGCGGGTGATGGGCCGCGAAGATAAAGCTTATCTACTAGTTATTTTTGAAGATAATAACAATACCGCTCCTTTATCGCTTGAAATTATATATGACCAGTTACGAAAAAGAAAATTAAAAATTAAACTATTAACTTCTATGGGTTTATCTATATATTCTTTGAATCATCTCCATAACTTTGAAGAAAATAGTAATTTTATAAAAAAAGTATTTATGTCTACAGATTATATTCTTTATATTAAAAATAAAAGTGGAATAAAAACTATGGGACGGGTTGAAGAACAATATTATAGGAGCAATAAAAGTTTAAAAGAGATGTTTTTTAAGAAAAAAAATAAACTAAAATTGATCTGGAGGCATCAAGCTTATCCTCAGGATTTCTTCAACGATACTCTTTTGTTGTTTTCTTTTCAGCCGGAACTTAGCGGAGCAACTGGAGAGGAGTAAAATTTTTGACGGGAAAGATTGGAATGCCTTTATTTTTTTATTTCTTGCAGTAGTCGAGTAAAAATATTATAATTATAAACCTGCTGGCATACTGTGAGTAGCCCGATATGCGCAGGTTTAAAATACCCTGGTTAGCTTTTAATGATATTGCTTATACCCGATCCGTTTAGCCCCCAATCATATGATATTTTGAGAGTTTTGTTTTTGCAGGCGAAAAAAACTATCGCTTTGATACCAGAAACTCCGTGGTATTCTTCTTTGTTTTGCCCTACGGCATTATCTTTTCAAGTTAACCAAAATTATAGGTTATCACTACCCCCAGAAGTTAATGCTTTATCTTTAGCTTTACGGACTCAAAAAGTTAAGCCTTTAGCAAGAAAATATGCAGAAAAAGTTTTAGATATTTGCCGGAGGGAACGAATATCTCTTATTTATCCATCTTGTGATGATTTTGTCTTATTTTTTTCGCTATTTAAGAAACTGTTTGAACGGGAAAAAATAGAGGTAGCGGTGGGCGATTTTTCGCTGCTTTGTGAGTTGATGGATAAGCTGAGGTCAATAGAATTGGCCAGCCAGGCTGGATTGGATGTTCCGCTAACTTGTTTGGCTTCCGAAGTAAATTGGCAGCAATTCCCGGCACTAATAAAGCCGCGTTTTGGCTGCGCAGGAGAAGGGCAAGATTTAATTCTATCGCCTAAATCTTTAGGTATTTGGCGCAAAAACAATAGAAATTTAGGAGATTTTGTTTTACAGGAGTTTATTCCCGGAAACAGAATTATTTATTTACGCTTCTATATGGATACCCAGGGCAGGCTTTGCGCTGTTTCTTGCGCGGAAAATCAGAGGCCGTTGTTGAAATTGCATCAAACTAGAGCTTTGTTGCTGCATTCAATCCCGCTTCCTAAATCAATTATTGCCCGGGCTAAAACTATGCTGAGCAGGTTAGGGTATTCAGGTTATTGCCATATTCAGCTAAAGGTTGACCAGTTCAGTCAAATTGAAAAAGTAATGGAGGTTAATACACGCATTAGCCGGGGTACTTGGAGTGAACGCAGTCGGGTATTTAATCCGGTACAATTATCCAGGGCACTAATTAACGGTGATGTGAGAGGGCAAGAATCTTTTCGGCGCGGGGATAAAATCGGGACATTGTATCTCTGGCCGTTGCAGGATTTTATGGTTTTAGTTTTTTTATTTTTTCAATGGCTGTTAAAACTGGTTGAAAGATTATTGGGGATAAAAGCGGCGGGAGAAAATTTGCCCGGTCTGCGTTCTATGGCGCGTCATTACCGGGAAACTTATCTAAACCTAAAACCTAAAAGAGTCGATAATTATAGCAGGTGCTTGTGGCTTGATCCATTTCCTGCTTTATTTTACGGAATATTTTTTTTCATTAATAACTTTTTTAAATCAAATCAAAATCAATGAAGTTAAGCGTATTAATAATTACATATAAGCGTATTAACCAGTTAGAACGGTGTCTAGACAGTCTTTTCGGGCAGATTTCGCTTAATTTAGGAGAAGTTTTGGTATGTGTAAACGGCGATGACTCCCAGTCGGCTAAAATGTTGGCAAAAAAGAGAAAGAAGTTTCCGGGATTAAAATATTGGAAAAAAGAACGGCTCAGCAGGGGGGCGGCAAGAAATAATTTAGTTGAACAAGCTTCCGGTGAAATAATTTGTTTTTTAGATGATGATATAGTTTTAGGCAGAGATTCTATTGAAGTTCTTCTGAAAGCTACAGAACAGTATCCGCAAGCAGCAATATTTGGCGGCCCTAATCTCTGTTTTCCCGGCAGTGATAATTTCCAAATTAGCCAGAGTGAGGTTCTAGGGTCATTTTTAGGCAGCGCTTGGATGAGCCGCAGGTATAAGGGGGGCAAGGATATTTTTAATGTAGATGAACGTTGCTTGGCTCTCTGTAACTTGGCCATTAGGCGCAAAGCATTTTCTTTGGATAAAAGCATCTTTAACGAAAATCTTATTAGCTGCGAAGAAAATTTA
Source organism: Candidatus Omnitrophota bacterium (assembly GCA_021735105.1). Classification (GTDB taxonomy): domain Bacteria; phylum Omnitrophota; class Gorgyraeia; order Duberdicusellales; family 4484-171; genus PXAH01. Next base: position 2,644 of record JAIPHS010000077.1, on the reverse strand, counting down.
TTGCTAAGGCAAATGTCAGCTCAAGGTTTAAAGGCTGTGTTTTTGAGCAAATTTATTGTTTTTCACCAAAGACGGAAGACCTATCGAGGCTTATGCCGTCAAATTTTTCAGTATGGAGGGGGGCGGATGCAGGCTATCAGAATTGCCCCGGAAAGATATGATTTTATTTTTCTAGTACCAGCTATTTTTTTTCTTTATTTGGTATTATTGCCTTTATTGGCTGAGGTACCAAAATTATTACTACCTTTAGCAATTTATTTTTTTCTAATCGGGGTGGTGTCTTTAAAAATTATTTTCCGACTTAAATGTTTTAAAATATTTCCTTTAATTCTGATTATATTTTTGTCAGTTCATATTTGCTATGGGGCGGGTTTTATTTTTGAATTTTTGTTTCAAAAAAAAGTAACTCAAAAGTGATAAGGTCGTGAAAAAAATAAAGAAAATAATAAAAAAATGTTTGCCTTGGAATTTACGCCTTGCTCTGGAAAAAGAATTAGATAAAAGGCGCCAATCCCGATATTCAATTCCCTTTGACTGGTGGGCAGAAGAAAATTTGTTCTACATTGAGGAAATACAGTCTTCTCTAGAAAAAGTTATCGCTATTTCAAATCAAGCAAATTTAAAGGCATTCCGCGCTGAATTTGAAAGTAAGTTTGCTCAAATTTATAAGGTTCCGGCAGCATTAGGTGTAGGCAGCGGAACAGCTGCGCTTGTTTTTTCTTTGTTAGCCTTAGGTGTTGGAAGAGGCGATGAGGTCATTGTCCCGGCACATACCTACGTTAGCACTGTTTTAGCTGTTTTAGATAGCGGAGCAATTCCGGTATTGGTGGATGTAAAGGAAGACCTTACAATGGACCCCGCGGCTGTAGAGGCAAAAATTACCCCAAAAACAAAAGCTATTATTCCGGTGCATATTTATGGATATCCTGCCGATATGCGCTCACTTTGTCAGCTTGCCGGTAGATATCATCTTGGAATCGTTGAAGATGCTTGTCAAGCCCACGCTACCGAAATTAATGGCCGTTTGGCCGGAAGTTTCGGCGATTTTGGTTGTTTTAGTTTTCACTGGTCAAAACAAGTAGGCGGCCCCGGGGACGGGGGGATGTTGGTTTGCCGCCGGAAAAAAGATGCAATGCGAGCAGTTTGCTGGCGGGAGCCGCTTGGTAAGAATTTTCAGGTGTGCCGGAGCCACAGGACACCGTCGCGGTTGGCGCCGCTTTTAATTCCGTTTTTATCAGCGCGTTTGAACTATCTTAGTCAGGATCGGCTTAAGCGGGAAAAGCTCGCAGAGGAGTATGACGCAGGATTGAAATCAATAAAACAAATATGCTTGCCGGTTCGGCCGGCTTCTAAAAATAAGCATGGCTGGAGAAATTATACAATCAGGGTAAAGAAGAGAGAAGCGTTGCAAAAATATTTAAACAAAAAGGGAATCGAAACAAAAATCTTTTATCCGGAACTTCTCCATTTACGCCCGGAGTTAGAAAAATTTCGTTATAAACTTGGTGATTTTCCGGTTTATGAAGCCGCGCAAAAAGAAATATTGTCTTTGCCCTTTTCCCAAGCATTGGAGGAAAAGAATAAAATGGAAATAATTGAAGCTATCAAAAAATTTTATAAATAAAATGAAAAATTCGGTTCCGTTAATAACTGTAATTATTCCTACTTTTAACCGGGCAGGGTTACTTGCTAATTGCTTGAAAAGCTTAGCTTTTCTTGATTTTTCTCTGGAGAAATTAGAAGTAGTTATTGTAGATGATGCTTCTGTGGATGAAACAGAAAAGATAGTTAATCTTTTTAAGAATCGTCTTCACTATATTATCTATCAAAAAAATAATGAGAATCAAGGGGCGTCTTTTTCCCGGAATAAAGGTGTTTCTTTAGCCCGGGGAAAATTTATAGTTTTTTTAGATGATGATTGTTCCGTATCACCTGACTGGTTAAAAACTATATTGGAGACTTTTTCTGCTTATCCTGGAGCGTCTGCGGTGGGCGGGAGCGTGAATTGCGCGCTGAAATCGGCGTTTGCCCAAGCCGGATATCTTAGCGAATTTTCTTCTTGGCTGCCAGGGGGCGGTATCCGGAAAATTAATAATATTCCGGCTTGCAATGCCGCCTATCGGGCAAGCGAGATAAAGAATTGCTATTTTGACCAAGGGCTGCAGCCTTTTGAAGACAGCCTTTTTAATTACCGCTTGGTTTTAGCGAAAAGAAAAATCATTTTTAATCCTTGTATAAAAGTTTTTCACCAAAAAGGAGAAAATTTTTTTCTAAATCAATTTATTCATTCACAGCAAAAATACGCGGTGGCTTTTCTCCGGGGCGGTTATAAAGTGTTCGGGCAAAGAGGAAAAATTTTACGTTATTTTCCCTGGTTTAATTTATTTTGTTGGCGTTTGTTTTTAATCGGTTTCCGCTGTTTATATTTTGGGTTTTTTAGTTTATTTTTACGCAGGTTTTACTTTATTTTGTTGGCAGAATGGATTCGGGGAAAAACAATTGTCCGGTTAGCCGGCCGAGTAAACGAGCTAAAGATTGCCGGATTATAGTTGTAATATGTAAAAAATAATAATCCACAGGAAAAATTAGATGGTTGATAAAGGCCTGCAACAAAATAAATAGAGAAAATACTTTATTTCGGGAA
>JAIPHS010000019.1 GCA_021735105.1 Candidatus Omnitrophota bacterium | reverse complement strand
TAAAAAAGAAGCTGTTCTTAGCGGCTCAGACCTCTCAGAAAGTTTTGTTGGCTTTGATCCTTATGGGGCTGCTGAGGTGCGGCTGCGTTTTACCTCTGAAGGCGCAGATAAATTTTCAAAAGTAACTCAGGAAAATACTGGAAAAATTTTAGCAATTATTTTAGATGGAACCGTACAAAGCACTCCACGGATTCAAGAAGCTATTTTAGGCGGCCGGGCTCAAATAACCGGTGATTTTTCTGCTGATGAAGCGAAAGCTACAGCTTCAATCTTGAATTCCGGAGCTCTTCCTGTTCCTTTGAAAGTTGAAGAAGAGAGAAGTGTCGGCCCTCTTTTAGGCTCTGATTCAATTCAGCGGGGGATAAACTCTGTAATTCTAGGCGCAGTTTTGGTGGTTGGTTTTATTCTGGTTTATTATCTTTATGGCGGGATTATTACAATTATTTGCCTTGTCTTAGATCTATTATTTATTTTAGCTGGCTTGCGTCTTTTTGGCGCTTCTTTAACTTTACCTGGTATAGCCGGTATGATTCTTACCCTAGGGATGGCTGTAGATGCAAATGTTTTAATTTTTGAAAGAATTCGTGAAGAGCTGCGTCTTGAAAAACCACTTTCTGTTGCGGTAAAAAATGGTTTTGATAAGGCTAGGCAGACGATTTTTGATGCTAATTTAACTACTTTGATTGCAGCGCTTTTTCTTTTTATCTATGGAACTGGTCCAATTCGAGGCTTTGCCACCACCCTTTCTTTAGGTATTATTGCTAGTATTTTTACTGCAATTTTTGTAGGCCGTATTGTGTTTTCTTATTTTCTTGATTTAAAATTAAAGAAATTTCCCATGCTTTCCATTATTCCAAAATCTCATATTAATTTTGTCAAAATAAAGAATGTATGTATAGTAATTTCGTCAATTATAATTATTTTTGGGTTATTTAATTTTTACAAAAAAGGTCAAGCGGCTTATGGAATTGATTTTATCGGAGGACAAAATCTTGAATATAAAATAACACCTAAGCCTGACATCAGTAATATTCGCAATACTTTAGCTGAGGCTGGTTTTGGTGATGTTGTTATCCAAGAATTTACCGATATTCAAGGCGGTGTAATGGTTCAGAGCAAAAAGGATATTGCTTCATCAGTTAAGGAAGCCCTTGATAATAATTTTTCTCAAGTTGAAGAGTTGCAAGTTACTACTGTGGGCCCACGCATAGGGAAACTTTTGCGAAAAAGAGCACTTTTGGCTATTCTTTTCTCACTTTTAGGTATTTTAGTTTATATTGCCTATCGATTTAAACATTTTGATTTTGCCTTTGCTGCGGTAGGGGCACTTTTTCATGATGTAGTAATTAGTTTGGTTTTTATGAGTTTAGCTGGATTTGAAGTGAACCTGCTTACAGTTACGGCTCTTTTGACCATAGCTGGTTATTCGATTAATGATACCATTGTTATCTATGATCGCATCAGAGAGGTTTCGCCTACGATGAATAAATTAAGTTTAAGTGAAATAATAAATGTGGCAATAAACAATACGCTTTCTCGTTCAGTTATTACATCACTTACTACAATTCTGGTGGTTTTGTCGATTTATTTATTAGGGGGTAAGGCTTTAGCTGGTTTTTCTTTTACTCTTTTAATCGGGGTAATCGCTGGAACATATTCTTCCATATACATTGCAGCTCCTTTAGTTTTATTTTTTCGAAAATCTCACCTTTTGCATAAGCGCAAGTAACGAAAAAAGCTCCGATAGATGACAGACGATAGACGAAAAGACGAAATCGTCCATCGTCTTAACGAAGTGGTCGTCACTCGTCTTTCGGAAGGTTTTGTAATCTTGGTTTTGCTTTAGTTATGTTTAACTCGTTAAAAATATACAAACATAAAGTCATATCTATCGAGATTGTCTGCCAAAGCCTTAGTAACCTAAATTATAATGGCGGCCAGGGAGTTGATGAACCGGGTGATTTTGCTCAAAAGGGAGATACTCTCGAATTATTTCCGGCTAATTTTTCCTTACCGGTTAGAATTGAATGGAGTTTTGATCAAATTTCAAAGATCTATAGCTTTGATAAAAATTTCACTGAGGTTCTCGAATATGACTTATTAATCATTGTCCCTTTTTATAAAAAAACACATCATTACGTTTCAGAAGATTATCCATTAGAGGGAAGCTTGCGAATAAAAGCTGGTGATTATGTGGTTCATGCTCACTATGGTATTGGGAGGTTTATCGGGACAAAAAAGATGAAAGTTAAGGAAAAACAAGAGTATTTTTTCCAAATTGAATATGCCGATAATAACCGAATTTATGTTTCAAAAGAAAACGCACATCTTATTCAAAAATATATAAATCTAGGAATAAAAAAACCAAAATTAACTAAGTTAGGCAGCAGCCAGTGGAAAAAAACCAAAGAAAAAGTCCAAAAAGGAGTTCGTCAATATGCTTTAACAATATTAAAGGTCCAAGCGCGGCGCAAATTGGTTGGAGGTATTAAATATCCAAAAGATAGTAAGTGGCAGAAAAAGTTTCAAGAGCAATTTCCTTATCGTTTGACTCCGGATCAAAAAAAAGCTTCTCAAAAAGTGAAGCAGCAAATGCAGTCATCTCAATGCATGGATCGGTTGTTGTGCGGAGGGGTGGGTTATGGCAAAACAGAAGTTGCAATGCGGGCAGCTTTTCGAGCTGCGGCTTCGGGGCGGCAAGTTGCTTTTTTAGTTCCTACAACTATCCTGGCTTATCAGCATTATGTTAATTTACAAAGAAGAATGAATGATTTTCCTTTATCTGTTGAGATGCTTTCGCGGTTTCGAACCAAAACCGAGCAAAAGAATATTATCGAACGCATCAGAGATGGTAAAGTAGATATAGTGGTGGGGACGCATAGGCTTTTGTCAGATGATATTAAATTTAAAGAATTAGGGCTATTAATTATTGATGAAGAGCAGCGGTTTGGGGTTGAACACAAAGAAAGAATAAAAACCCGCCGGGCAGGGGTAGATGTTTTGTCGCTGACAGCAACTCCTATTCCGCGGACTTTATATATGAGTATGGTGGGAATAAAAGAAGTTTCCTTGATGCAAACCCCGCCTAAAGAGCGTTTATCGATAAAAACTAGAGTATATCCTTTTAGCATAAAGATAGTTAAAAAAGCCATAAGAAGAGAACTTAGGCGTAAGGGGCAGGTTTTTTTTATTCATAATCGGATAAAAGATATTGCAAAGATAGCTAAACAAGTTAAAAACAATTTACCAGATATAAAAATTGGATTAGCTCATGGTAGGCTTCCGGCTGCAGAGATAGAAAAAGTAATGCTTCAATTTGTTGACGCTAAAATTGATGTTTTGTTTTCGACTGCAATAGTTGAGTCTGGCATCGATATTCCTAATGCCAATACCATTATTATTAATAATGCAAATAATTTTGGCCTTGCTGATTTGCATCAACTACGGGGAAGAGTAGGTAGGCGTAAGGTGCAGGCTTATGCTTTATGTTTAAGGCCGCATTTAGATAAGATAAAATCGGAGTCACAAAAAAGGCTTGAATATATTGAAGAATTTTCACATCTAGGTGCTGGATTTGAGTTAGCAAGAAGAGACCTTGAATTAAGGGGTGCAGGAAATATATTAGGCAAGCAACAACATGGTTTTGTCTGGATGGTTGGGTTTGATTTTTATTGCCGGATTCTTAAAAAAGAGGTTGATTATTTGAAAGAAGCTTTTAAAATGTAGCTGATTATGAAAAAATATATCAACAAAAAAGCAATAGTTTTATTTATTTTATTTTTTAATTTTATTATTTGTTTTGGCCAAACCAATCATATAATAGCGAAGGTAAACAACCAAATCATTACATCGGGCGATCTTGAGAAATATTCCCAAATGATTCTCAATAAGAATAATAAACAGATTTTGACAACAGAAGATCAAGTGCAAGAAGAAGCTCTGAACCGGCTGATTGAAGATAAGCTCATATTGGAAGAAGCTAAAAAAGAAGGCATTGAAGCTCCTCAGTCTTGGCTTGAAAATAAAATAGAACAATTAGCACTAGCTGGTTCGGACAGAGAAGCATTTTATGATTCTCTAAAAGAGCAAGGTGTTACTATATCATACCTAAAAAACCGCCTTAGCCAGCAATACTTAATGAAAGAAATTATAGATAGAAAAGTTAAAGCAGAAATTTCAGTTTTACCGGGTAAAATAGAACAATTTTATAAAGAAAACAGAAAAGAATTTCAGTCTCCCGCTTTAGTTGATTTTGTTATTGCTAAAGGAAAAGATAAAAAGATGTTAGAAGGTATATCTACCTTTATTGAAAAAGAAGGAATAAAAAAGGCAGAAGAAAAATACAATAGCCAGTTATCTGAAATTAATACAAGTCTAGGCCGATTGCAAGAACCTTTGTCAGAAGCTTTAAAATCTCTTAAAGATAAAGAGCATTTAATAAAAAAGATTGATGATTTATATTATTTAATATATCGTAAAAAAGTTAATCCATCTCAGGCGCTTACACTTTCAGAAGCACAGGATAAAGTTTATAAATATCTTTGGCAGAAGCAATTTAGTGAAAGATTCAATGATTGGGTTGATTCTTTAAAAAAAGACGCAGTAATAGAAATTTATTCCTTTGCAAATTCCCAAAACAATTAAACATTATTATGGGTAAAAACCGGTTTAAAGATGTAGTTATTACCTTAGGTGATCCTTCTGGCTGCGGGCCGGAGGTAGTTTTTAGAGCCATCCATTCTTTAGCGGATAAAGAAGTTAACTTTTGGGTAGTTGGAGATAGGTATATTGCAGAACAAATTCCCGAATATCACAAGACAAGAAAAAGAATATTCTTTTTAGATAATTCTACAAAAAATATTAAAAGTATTAAAAGAGGGTCAGCATCGAAACTCTCCGGTCAAGCAAGCCTGTCTTATTTGAATCGATCTTTAGAACTTATAAAAAAAGAAAAGTTTAACTGTCTGGTTACTGCCCCTGTATCTAAAGAAGCGGTATGCCTAGCCCAGCCGGGTTTTTCTGGACATACTGAATTTTTAAGAGATTATTTCAAACAACAACGGGTAGTTATGATGATGTTTTCAGAAAAGTTAAAAACTGTCTTACTTACCCGCCATCTTTGCCTTAAAGATGTATCTGTTGCAATAACCAAAGAAGTTGTTTTAGAAACAATTAGATTGACTTATTCCTTTTTAAAAAATCAATTAAATTTAAATAATCCAGTTGTTGGGTTTGCTTCATTAAACCCGCATGCCGGAATCGATACTTTTTTAGGAAATGAGGAAAAAATTATTAAAGCAGCCATCAACCAGTCTAAGGAAAATGTTTACGGCCCTTATCCGGCTGATTCCTTATTCATCAAAGGCAATTTGGAAAAATATGATTGCATAATAGCTTCGTATCATGACCAAGGCATGATACCTTTTAAATTGCTTTCTTTTCATTCAGGTATCAATTTAACTTTGGGGTTGCCAATCATACGAACTTCTCCGGATCATGGGGTAGCTTATGAATTAGTGAAAAATAATTCTCGGGCAATATTTAGTAGCTCCATGGAAAGGGCAATCAGTCAGGCTATTATTTTATCCGCATGAGACAGAATCGTTCATTTTCTCAAATTTTTTTAAAAGATAAACATTATATAGACAAGGTAGTTTCCAAATTAGATTGTAGAGGAAAAAGTGTTTTAGAAATTGGTTCTGGGGCTGGCCAAATAAGCAAAATAATTGCTAAAAAAGCTAAATTTCTTTATTGTGTAGAAATCGATCCAATCTTAGTTAAAGTTACTAGAGAAGAGTTGGCTAAGGCACGAAATACTGAAATTATTCAAGCTGATATTCGAGATATTTCACTAATAGAGTTTAAAAAAAATCTATTAATTTTTAGTAATGTTCCTTATCATTTAAGTAGTAAATTAATTGAGTATTTAGTATTTTATAAAAAAAAGATTACCAGTAGCTATTTAATTCTTCAAAAAGAATTTGTAAAAAAAATATCTGCAAAGCCGGGCAGTAAAATATATGGGTCCATAAGTTGTTTAGTCCAATATTATGCTAAAATTAAACATTTATTTGATATTCCGGCGGGAGCCTTTAGGCCTTCTCCTAAAGTTAGTTCTTCTTTTGTTGAGTTAAAGTTTTTTAAGGAAGCATCAGCTCCGGTTAGAGATAAAGATTTTCTCTTTAAATTTATTAAGTTGGGTTTTAGACAACGCAGGAAAAAGATGTCTACGCTAATTAAGCAAGAATTTTCCGATGAATCTTTAAAATTATTATCTAAACTCGACATAGACCTAAGCCAGAGGCCGGAACAGATAGCTTTAGAAGATTTTTGTAAAATCAGTGATTGCCTCTATGATTTTAATAATTCTTAGATAGCGGCTTAGTTTACAGAAAAAACATTTTTGGTATAATTATAAAATGAGTAAAGAACAACTTGCCCATCATAGGCCGAAATGGAAGACTCACATTGGTTTTGTCCTCGCCACCGTAGGTTCTGCTATCGGGTTAGGAAATATTTGGCGTTTTTCCTATCTTTGTTATAAAAATGGGGGTGGAGCTTTTTTAGTGCCTTATCTAATTGCTCTTTTTGTCGTTGGAATACCTTTAATAATATTGGAGATTGGCCTGGGCCATAAGATGCGCGGTTCTGCACCAGCTAGCTTTGCTAGCGTATCGAAAAAATGGGAGTGGTTGGGGTGGTGGCAGGTAACTTTTGTAATGTTTGGTATCGTTCTTTATTATTCGGTTATTATTGCTTGGTGCCTTAATTATTTTTTCTTTGCTTTTAACCTTAGTTGGGGAGTAACTCCTGATATTTTTTTTACTGATAACTTTTTGATGAATACTGGTTCTCCTTTTAAGGTTGGCGATATTAGAACTATTATTCTTTTTTCTTTAGCAATTGTTTGGTTTTTTAATTGGTTTATTGTCTTTAAAGGTGTACAGAATGGCCTTGAACGAGCTAGTAAGATTTTTATGCCTATTTTGTTTATTCTTACTGGAATTATTATAGTCTGGGGCTTGAGATTAGAGGGGGCAGCCGAAGGAGTGGCAGTATACCTAAAACCGGACTTTTCTCAAATAACCAACATAAAGGTATGGATGGATGCTTTCAGCCAAATATTTTTTACCTTAAGTCTAGGCTTTGGGATAATGATAGCTTATGCATCTTATCTGCCGAAAAAAACTCAAATAGTACGTGATTCTCTAATAATTACTGGAATTAATTGCTTATTTTCTCTTTTAGCCGGAATTGGGGTTTTTGCTGTTTTAGGTTATATGTCTCATAGCACATCTTTGCCGATTAGTGAAGTAGTTAGCGAATCGATTGGGCTTGCTTTTGTGGCTTTTCCTAAAGCAATTAGCCTTTTACCGGCTTTTTCAAATATCTTTGGGATATTATTTTTTGGCAGTTTAGTTATTGCCGGCCTTTCTTCTTCTATATCTATTATTGAGGCATTTACTTCTGGGATAGTAGATAAGTTCCATTATCGGCGCAAAACGGTTGCCTCTGTTTTGTGCATAACCGGATTTTTAGGGAGTATGATTTTTACTACTCAGGCTGGTATTAATTGGCTTGATATTGTTGATCATTTTTTAACCCAATACGGCTTAATTTTAGGGGCAATATTTGAGTGTATAGTTATTGGTTGGTTTTTTAAGGTTAATAAATTAAGGGAACATATCAATCATTACAGCGGCTGGAAGCTGCCGATCTTTTGGAATTTTTGTATTAAAGTTATTTCTCCTCTGGTTTTAGCAGCAATACTTATCTCTTCTTTGTTTGAAGAATTTTCACAGGGTTATGGTGGTTATTCCCCGGTTGCTATCATTTTAATTGGTAGAGATTGGCTAATATATACTTTATTTGCGGCTTTAGTTATCGCCTTTCATCCTTGGCGTATAGATCCACGCCAGAGAATGCTAGTCCATGAACACGAACAAAATAAAAAAAATTCTTAATCGAAAAACTTATTTTTGGTTTTTATCGCTTTTAGTTATAACTGCGGTAGCCTTTATCTCTTTTGCTAAAATAAAGCAAAATATAAGTTTAAACTATCTAGAAGAACAAATTAGTCACTTTAAATCTAATTTTTCCGGAAACTCTTCTTTGATAATTTACAAACCGGGATTTTTGAAATTTGAATTTGCCTATAATCCAAATAAAAAAATAGCAGCAGCAAGTTTGATTAAACTTCCCCTTCTGGCAGTATCTCTTAAAGCAGTTGACCAAGGGTATGTTGGGTTTGGCCAAAAGGTTCAAATTACCTCAAAAGATATTACCGGTGGATCAGGTATTTTTAAAAAAATTGAAATGCCATTTAACCTAACCTTTAAAGAGTTGCTTTCTTTTATGATTATAATAAGTGATAATACTGCGACCAATAAAGTTATTGATATTTTAGGAATAGATTACATAAATAAAAGTCTTTTAGATTTTGGCCTCAAAGATACAATTTTAAAAAGAAAAATGATGGATTTTTCAGGCCGGAACAAAGGTGTTGAAAACTACACTTCAAGCCGAGATATAATAAAGATCTTACAAAAAATTTATTATAAGCAATTAATTAATCAACAATTTTCTCAATTTGCGAGGAATTTATTGTCGCGTCAGCAATATAATGACCGAATTGCTTATTTTTTACCTGAAGAGATAGAGGTTGCTCATAAAACTGGCCTTGAGAGAGGCGTGGTCCATGATGCCGGCATTATTTATGGTAAAAAAAAGGATTTTATTATTTGTGTTTTAACTAAAGATGTAAGAAATTACAGTAAGGCTAAAGAATTTATTGCTAATATCTCTCAATTGTCTTATAATCTCCTAAATTAAGTGCTAAATTATAAAGATGTTTGTGTTAAGTAATTTTTTAATTGCAGCCGCTAATGTTTTAAATGTAATTTTTACTATCGCTTGGTGGTTAATTTTAATTCGGGCTTTAATTAGTTGGGTAAATCCTGATCCTTATAATCCAATTGTTCAATTTCTTTATAAAACTACTGAACCGATACTTTATCCAATCCGGAGGTTGTTGCCACAGAGTTTAAGATTTGGAATAGATGTTTCGCCAATAATTGCTTTTCTTGCAATCGTTTTTTTTCGGTCTTTTTTAGTCCAAACACTTTATCAATTAGCAATTAATCTAAGATAAAATAAATTTGTGGTATAATAAGTGGTTTTAAATGAAAATCGATAAAATTTAAAAGGAGGAGTTATGGCTGTTTCAGGTATTCTACGTAAAGAGTCTTGCATTTTAGAGCTGGAGGCAAATAATAAAAAAAATGCAATTTCTGAAATTGGAGAAAAACTAAAGATAACTAAAAAAATTAAAAATTATCCCCAATTTATAAAGGATGTATTAGCAAGAGAAAAGCTTGGCTCAACTGGTATAGGTAATAGAATTGCTATACCTCACGCAAGGACAAATTCAGTTAAAGATATTGTTATTGGTTTTGGGAAAACTAAATTTGGGATAGATTTTAACGCCTTAGATGGTGAAAAAGTTAACTTAATTTTTTTAATGGGGGCAAATACAAAGCAGTTAAATCTTTATCTACGCATCTTAGCAGAAATATCTAAACTTTTGATGAATGAAGGTTTCCGCCAAACTCTGTTAGAGGCAAAGAATACTAGTAAAATAATTGATACAATTAAGCATTTTGAAAATAATTTAAAATAAACCAATGAGGTAAAAATTATGAAAGTTAAAGAAGCAATGCGAAAAAATGTAATAAAGGTAACTCGTTCTACTCCTTTAAAAGATCTTTTTGACATGTTTTCTGATTTTCATTCTTTTCCTTTACTGCCGGTAGTTGATCAAGACGATAAAATTGTGGGGATAGTTCGTTCAGAAAATTTACTTGATATCCTAAGGCCGCAGCAAGCAAAATTGTTTCGCAATATTCCTTTTGTAGATGTAAAAGAAGAAGCGTTTGATTTAGAGTATTCCCCTTCTTTAGGCCAATTAATAATAGTTGATGATATTATGGATAAGGCTTACGATGCGATTGATGAATCAGCTTCGTTGATAGAGGCTTATCGAGTTATGAATGATTTAGAAAAAGATAGGCTTCCGGTAATTGATTCAAACCGTAGACTGGTAGGAATTTTAGGAATTTTTGATGTGATCAAAGCAATGTTTAAGAAAAAAGGAATTGTCTAGATATGTTTAATGATCCAATTTTAAGTTTAGCCGTAATATTTATTGCAGGGTTTTTCCTTTCGAAGCTAGTTGCGAAGTTAAAGATTCCTACAATAACGACTTATGTAGTCTTAGGTGTTTTACTTTCGCCTAACTTATTGGGAATAATTTCTCCTGGAATAATTGAGGTTTCAGGTGTATTCTCCAGTATTGTTTTAGGAATAATTGCATTTAGCTTAGGGAGAAGCCTTTCTCGAGACATTTTTCGGCAAGTAGGTAAATCAGTTATAGCTATTTCATTATGCGCTTCTTTGATCCCCTGGGCTTTAGTTTCGCTGGTGTTATTTTTTATTTTTAAACAGCCCTTTGGGGTTGCTTTGGTTTTTGGTGCTATTGCAGCTGCGACAGATCCGGCCACTACCGTTGCTGTTACTCAAGAGTATCAAAGCAAAGGAATATTTACCGATACATTGTTAGGAATTGTTGCTTTAGATGATCTTTGGGCTTTAATAATCTTTGGTTTTTCTTTTGCTTTGGCTCAAGCTTCTTTTGTCCGTGAGGTCGACTCTTCTTCGGTTTTAAAAGAATTACTGTTTGCTTTTGTTGAGATTGGAGCATCTTTGCTTCTTGGAGTTATAGTTGCACTTCTTTTTAATTTTTTCTTACGTTTTGTTCGTAATAATCGGGATCGATTAATTTATACTTTAGGCTTTTTGTTTTTAGCTGTTGGAATGGCTGTATTTTTAAAGATATCTATACTATTAACTTGCATGTTTTTTGGAGCCTTTTTTGTAAATACAAATTTAGCTAATGATTATATATTTAAAACCGTAGGAGATATCACACCTCCTCTGTATTTAGTTTTTTTTGTTTTAGCCGGAGCTCAATTGAATTTTAGTGTATTTGCTTTAGCGGTATATTTAATTGGGGCAATTTTTATTTTAAGAATTTTAGGTAAGATTATTGGCGCTTTTTTTGGGGCTAAAATTACAAGTTCATCTCCAGCTATTCAAAAATATATGGGGTTGGCTTTGCTGCCACAGGCGGGAGTGGCCTTGGGGTGTGCTTTAGTTGCCAAGCATCATCTAAATAATGGTTGGGGTGACATGATTTTGACGGCAACTGTTGGGACAACTGTTTTTTTTGAATTATTGGGCCCCTTAGTCACTAGGTGGTCTTTATTTAAAGCAAAAAATATACCGGAAAAAATATGAAAATTCCAAAACGTGAAAAAAAAGGAATATTAGCATTTGTCTTAGCCGGGGGTAGGGGGGAACGGTTGCATCCCCTGACTGCCGAAAGAAGTAAACCCTCAGTTCCTTTTGGGGGAAAATATAGAATTATTGATTTTACTTTAAGTAACTTGCTGAATTCCGGAATTTTTTCAATATATATATTAGTCCAATATAAATCTCAATCATTGATTGAACATGTAAGGACTAGCTGGCTTAAAGCTGGCTTTCTCCCTGAGCATTTTGTGACAGTTGTTCCCCCGCAAATGCGCCGCAAAGAGAGGCAGGATTGGTATAAAGGCACAGTTGATTCAATCTATCAGAATATTAATTTAATTTATGATTTTAAACCAAAATTTATTGTTGTTGTCGGCGGAGATCATATTTTTCGTATGGATATTAAGAAAATGATTGATTTTCATATTAATAAAAAATCAAATGTTACAATTTCTGCCATTCCGGTAAAAGCTAATGAAGCGTCACAGCTGGGTGTGCTAGATACAGATAGTAGTTTTAGAGTTAAAGGTTTTATCGAAAAACCTAAATTTTCCGGAAAAAATAAAATTTTAGCTTCAATGGGAAATTATATCTTTGATACGGATTTTTTTCTTCAAGTTATTGAAAAACAAACCCAGAAAGGCGTGATTGAAGATTTTGGTAAAGATATGATGCCCTATTTAGTAAAAAAGAAAGCAAGGGTTTTTGCTTATGATTTTTCTCAAAATCAAGTTCCGATGCTTAAATCTCATGAGGCTAATTACTACTGGAGAGATGTAGGTACAATAAATTCCTACTGGCAGGCTAATATGGAACTTTTAGGTGGAAAACCCATGTTAGATCTTAATAATCCTGCTTGGCCTATATATGCCTCTCATTTTAATGCTGCTCCGGCTAGCATCTTTAATAGTAAGTTCGAAAATTCTTTAATTTGTGAGGGGAGTAAAGTCTCTGGAGCTAAAATAATGAATTCGATTATTGGCAGATCTGTTTATATCGAAAAGGGGTGTAAAATCGAAGATTCTATAATTATGGATTTTAGTGTAATTGGAGGATCTAGTTATATTAAGAAGACAATAATTGATCGTTTTAATTTTATTCCAAAAGCTACCAAAATTGACTATTCTGCTAATGAAGATAATCATCGTTATATTGTTGATTCATCAGGGATAGTTGTAGTTCCCCGTGGTTCTCACCAACTCTAAATATCTTATAATTTTCTTAAAGAGGTTTTATTTTGATTTTTAAGGTTAGAATGATATAATTTTAATACAAAAAGGGAAAACATTATGGAAAATCAAAAAACTGATCTCGCAAAAGAGATCTCAAAATTAATTGATCAGAAGAAATACGGGAAAATAAAGGAAATTTTACCCTTTCATCCTGAGGATATCGCTCATTTAATATCTGAACTTACCTTTCCGTCTCATAAACTTTTTGTGTTTAGGCTGGTTCCTTATGAAAAGGCTGTTGATGTTTTTGAACATTTGCCGGTGGAAGAAGAGGAGCAGATTTTAACTGGTTTAAATTCTAGTGAAATAACAGAGATTCTTAATGAGATGTCTCCGGATGATCGCACTGAGTTATTTGACGAAATTCCGGCAGAGCTGGCAAAGAAGTTTATAAATTTCTTATCGGCTCAAAAACGGCAAGTTGCTATCGAACTTCTTAATTATCCTCATGATTCAGTAGGCCGATTAATTACTCCTGATTTTGTTCAGCTTTTTGAAGGGATGTCGGTTAAAGAGGCTTTAACCCATATTAGAAATGTTGGTTTGCATAAAGAGACTGTTTATCATTGTTATGTTTTAGATAATAGCAAAAAATTAATTGGCATTGTTTCTTTAAAAAAAATAGTCTTAGCCGAGCCAAATACCAAAATTAGCCAGATTGTGTCAAAGGATGTAATCTCTGTTTCAGCCTTTACCGATAAAGAAGAAGCTGCTGATGTATTTAAACGTTATGATTTAATTGTTTTACCTGTACTTGATAACAATAATAAGCTTTTAGGTATTGTAACCTTTGATGA
Source organism: Candidatus Omnitrophota bacterium (assembly GCA_021735105.1). Classification (GTDB taxonomy): domain Bacteria; phylum Omnitrophota; class Gorgyraeia; order Duberdicusellales; family 4484-171; genus PXAH01. The sequence continues at coordinate 170 of JAIPHS010000019.1, read as the reverse complement.
TTTGGTAGATGTTTTAGAAGAAGAAACTACCGAAGATTTTGAAAAAACAGCTGCAGTTTTGCCGGTTGATAAACCATATATGGAGGCTGGTTTTTTTGATTTACTTTGGAAAAGAAGTTTTTGGCTAATTGTCCTGGTGATTCTAGAATCTACTTCAAGTTTGGTGATAA
>JAIPHS010000018.1 GCA_021735105.1 Candidatus Omnitrophota bacterium | reverse complement strand
GCTTTGCCTTTAGTTTGTTTGTAAATTTCTTCAATTATATATTGAGGCATAAGCCTTATTCTCTTTTTTTTATCATAGCTAAGAGGATATTTAGTTTTCCACTCTTTTATCTTTTTATGCCAAGAGCTTAAATTGGGTAATTTTTTTTCATTGATTTCCTGAGTTAACTGCCCTAATACATTTTTAGCATCACCAACGATAGGTACATCAACTTTTATATTTTTACTAATGGAAGTAGGATCTATATCAATATGGATAATTTTCGCATCGGGAGCAAAAGCATCAACTTTACCGGTAATTCTATCATCAAAACGGCAGCCAATTGAAATTAAAAGATCTGCATCGGTAATAGCCATATTCGCATAAACAGTTCCATGCATCCCCGGCATCCCTAAAAACATATCACCCTTAGCCGGAAATCCGCCTAAACCCATAAGAGTAGCAGTAACTGGTGCCTTAATTTTTTTAGCAAAATCAATAGCTTCCTTATCAGCTCTTGAGGCAATTACCCCGCCGCCAACTACAACAACCGGTTTTTTTGCTTTATATATAGTTGTTAAGGCTTTTTTAATCTGGCCGGGATGGCCAAAAAGAGTTGGATTATAACTGCGTAAATCTACTTTTTCCGGATAGTTAAACTCAGCCTCTTGCATCTGAATATCTACGGGTAAATCAATAACAACCGGCCCCGGCCTTCCGGTTGAAGCTATGTAGAAAGCTTCTTTAATAGTTTTAGCTAATTCTTTTATGTCTTTTACCAAATAATTATGCTTTGAAATTGACCGGGTAATACCGGTTATATCAGCTTCCTGGAAAGCATCATTTCCAATCAAAGAAGTTTTAACTTGCCCGGTTATGGCAACCATAGGAATTGAATCCATATAGGCTGTTGCGATACCGGTTGTAAAATTAGTCGCGCCCGGGCCGGATGTAGCAACACAAACCCCAACCTTTCCAGTTGAACGGGCATATCCATCAGCCATATGAGCTGCGCCTTGTTCATGCCTGGCTAGGTAAAACTTAATCGATTCTCCGTAAAGGCTGTCAAATAAAGGGATAACAGAACCTCCCGGATAGCCGAAAATTACCTCAACCCCTTCTTTTTTTAAACTTTCAATTACAATTTGTGAACCTTTTAATTTTTTACTCATAAATATATCTTTCTTCTTCTTTTTTATATCCTAAAGATTATATCATTGACTCCCGATATGACAATAACTAAATCAAGGCTTTAAGGTATACTTAACAGAATTATTTTCGAGATTTTAGAAGTTTGTACTCAACTGAATCAACTAAAGCCTGCCAGGAAGCTTCTATTATATTCTCAGAAACTCCAATAGTTGTCCATTTCTCTTGACTGTCTTGAGACTGGATAAGCACCCTTACCTTAGCAGCCGTGCCTTCTGTTGCATCAAGGACTCTAACCTTAAAGTCAGTAAGATGCATCTCTAAAAGTTCCGGATAAGCACCGGCTAATGCCTTCCTTAGGGCTTTATCTAAAGCATTTACCGGGCCATCGCCTTCGGCAGCAGTATGCTCTAACTTTTTATCAATTTTTAATTTTATAGTAGCTTCTGAAATCAATTGATTATCTTCCCGCTTTTCGATAATCACTTTAAAACCTAAAAGCGTAAAGAATCTTTTTATTTTTTTAAGCTGCTTCCGGAGCAATAATTTAAATGACCCTTCTGCTGCTTCAAATTGATACCCTTCTTTTTCGAGGCGCTGAACTAATTTATGAATGTCTTTTGCCTTCTTTGATTTTTTATCTAAATCAAACTCTAACTCCTTAGCTTTAGTTACCAAAGTAGACTTTCCGGCCAATTCTGAAACAACAAACCTGCGCTTATTGCCTACTAGTTTGGGCTCTATATGTTCATAAGCTAAGGGATTTTTAATTACAGCATCAATATGAATCCCTCCTTTATGAGCAAAAGCGCTTCTTCCTACCAGAGGATAATTATCTCTGTGAACCATATTACAAATTTCACTAACATAATAAGAAAGATGAGTAATATCGGCTAAACTTCGTGAGCAGCTAATAGATTTATTCATTTTTGTTTTTAAAATTGGAACTATTGTAGTCAAGTTAGCATTACCGCATCTTTCTCCATAACCATTGATTGTCCCTTGAATTTGGCTGCAATTTTGATCAGCCACTATTAATGAATTAGCTACAGCCATCCCTAAATCATTATGGCAATGAATACCATAATTTTTTAGGCCCAACTCTTCTTTTACGGTTTGGCTGATAACTTCAATCTCCCAGGGTAAAGTTCCTCCATTGGTGTCACAAAAAATAATTAAATCTGCCCCTGCAAGCTTTGCAGCTTTTATAGTTTGCAGCGCATAATCTGAATTATTTTTATAGGCATCAAAAAAATGTTCAGCATCATAAAAAACTTTTTTCTTTTTTTTCTTTAGAAACTCAACACTTTTACTAATCAAATTAATATTTTTTTCTAAACTAATTTTTAATACTTCCTTTACATGTAAATCCCAACTTTTGCCAAAAATAGTAACATACTCTGTACCGGCTTTAACCAAGCTTAGAAGATTTTTATCTTTACTGGGAGACTTTGCCGGATGAGCAGTTGAACCAAAAGGAACAACTTTAGATCTTTTTAGTTTATGTTTTTTAAAATAAGCAAAAAAATCTGTATCTTTTGGATTTGAATAGGGCCAGCCGCCTTCGATAAAATCAATTCCAAAACTATCTAATCTTTTAGCAATCGCAATTTTATCTTCTAAAGATAAAGATACCCCTTCAGTTTGAGCTCCATCACGTAAAGTAGTATCATAAATAAATATTTTTTCCTTTGTACTCATTTTTTGCCTCTCTTCTTTTTCTGGCCTAATTCAAATTCTTTATGCAATATCTTTAAAGCCTTTAATCCAGATTCTTTTTTAACTAAACAAGATATACTGATCTCTGAAGTAGAAATCATATCAATATTAATTTTATTTTTAGCTAAAGCTGAAAAACACCTTGCCGCAACTCCAGAATGGCTTCTCATCCCAATACCAACTACAGAAATCTTTGCAATATTTTTGTTGCTGATAACATTGCCCGCGCCTATTTCTTTAGCAACTTCTTTGGTTTTGGTTATAGTTTTTTTTATATTTTTAGCGCCGGCGGTAAAAGATATATCAGTCATTTTTTTACGGCTGACGTTTTGGACAATCATGTCAATATTTACCCCGGATTTGGCTAATTTATCAAAAACAAAAGCTGCAATACCGGGCCTATCCGGTACATCACAGATAGTAATTTTTGCTTCATCTTCTGTTAAGGTCACCCCTCTTACAATAGCTTCTTCAATAAGCGGCGGTTTTTCCATAATTATAGTTCCCTCCTTTTTAGAAAAGCTGCTTCTTACATGCAGCCCTAAATTGAACTTCTTTGCAACTTCAATCGCTCTGGTGTGCATTACCTGAGCTCCTGATGAGGCTAACTCCAGCATTTCATCAAAAGTAATAAAGGGGAGTTTTTTGGCGTCTTTAACTTTCCTGGGATCAGCTGTATAAATTCCCTCTACATCCGTATAAATTTCACAAATTTTTGCCTCCAAAGAAACTGCTAAGGCAACTGCACTCAAGTCAGACCCGCCTCTGCCTAAAGTAGTTATTTCTAAAGCAGTGCTAACCCCTTGGAAACCAGCCACGATAACAATCTTTCCTTTTTTTAACTGTTTTTTAATTCTTTTTGCTTCAATTTTTAAAATTTTAGCTTGAGTATGGTAGGTGTCGGTAATAATACCTACTTGGGGCCCGGTAAATGAAAGCGCCTCAAGGCCTCTTTTATGAATTGCCATAGCTAAAAGTGAAGAGCTAACCTGCTCTCCAGTTGAAACTAACATATCCATTTCTCTTTCTGATGGATCCGGATTAATTTTTTTTGCTAACTCAATTAAGCTATCTGTGCTTTTACCCATAGCCGAAACTACCACTACAACTTTTTTACCGGCTCTGGCAGAAGCAATAACTCTTTCGGCAACCTTTTCGATACTGGTTTGATCAGATACTGAGCTGCCCCCGTATTTTTGTACAACTAAATTTTTCATTTTTTAAAATATTTGTTAAATATCTTAATTACATCTATCAGCATGTATATAGCTAAAGCCAATAAGGCCATGCAAATAAATAAAAGTAAATATTCCTTATCTTTATAAAATGTAAAAAACTTATAAATTAATGCCCCTACCGATGTTACTAACATAAAGAGAGCAGGAACTATTGTAACCCAAAAGTTCCTCTTTTTCAATAACAACCAGCAGCTAATTATCAACAAGGTAAAACTAGCCAACAATTGATTAGAAGTTCCAAAAAGCGGCCATATCTGCTTCCATCTTCCTCCCCAAGCTAACCAGCCGCTTAAAGACACAATTAAAAGTGTCGGAAAAATCCGGTTTTTAGTTCCGATAAGCTCCTCTAATAGATATTTTGAAATCCGAGTAGCTGTATCTAAGGTAGTTAAAACAAAGGCATTTAAAACGGTAACGGCAAATAATCCGCCAATACTTCCTAAAATAACTTTAGTAACATTGCCGAAACCTTCTCCAAAAGCTTCAATAGGGCCGGCATTTTTTAAAATAGCATTTAACTGGCCTATACTTGATAAGCCTCCGATAACGACTAATAAAGCTAAAGCAGCTAAAGCCCCTTCAGTTAGCATCGCTCCATACCCTATCCTTTGAGCATGCCTTTCGGTTGAAAGCTGCTTAGAAGTCGTCCCACCGGCGACCAAAGAATGAAAACCGGAGATTGCTCCGCAAGCAATAGTTACCAAAAGCATCGGCCATAACCATCCTGATGAACTATTCCAAGCAACAAAAGCAGGAAGATTAATCTTTGGAGAGGAAATAAAAATACCTAAATAGCCCAAAATTAAGCCGGCAAATAATAAAAAACAGGAAAGATAATCCCGCGGCTGCAGTAAAATATGAACCGGAATAATTGAGGCAATAAATGAATACCCCAATAAAACAACCATCCAAATCTCTAGGCTATTTTCACCAAAGCTTATCGGAAATTCTGCCCCTATCAATATCAATAGTGCCAATAAACTTAAGCCTAAAATAGTTGCTAAAAATTGATTTACTTTTAACCGGTATAATAAAAAACCAAAACCAAGGGCAATAAAAATAAGCCCTAGAGAAGGCGTAACTATCCTCGGGTCAGAAACAAAAGTATTGGCGCAAATATAAACAAATACCGCAATAATTAAAATTAATGTCAATATAAGAAAAATTGAAAAGACAATTTTAGCCCGCTGGGAAATAACATCCTTGGTTATATCAGCTATACTCTTTCCGTTGTTTCTTACCGAAACTATAAGCGCTCCCAAATCATGGATTCCGCCAAAAAATACCGACCCAAGGACAATCCATAAAATCGACGGGCCCCAACCCCAAAGAGCAACAGCAACTACCGGGCCTACAATCGGAGCAGCTCCGGCAATTGAAGCAAAGTGATGGCCAAAAAGTATAAACCAATTCTTAGCCGGAACATAATCAACGCCATCTTCATTTTTGCAAGCGGGAGTTTTTCGATTTGGGTCAATACCTAAAATTTTACTGATAAAGCGGCCGTAAAAAAAATAAGCCGCCAAAAGAAAAGATAAAACTGCAAGCGAAATTATTGCACTCATGATTAATTCTTTTGAAGGAAATACCTAATTAAATCAGTTCCCTTATCGAAGTACAAAGAACTTGCTTGTGCTGATTTTTCTGAATAAGAAGAAAAATCACCACTTTTAATATCACTGCCGGACATTAAAAAAGGAACTGGTTCATTAGTATGGGTTCGAATAGCTAAAGGGGTAGGATGATCCGGTGTAATTAAAATTCTATAATCCTGCCCTTCTAAGGCTTCATTAATTTTTCCTAAAACCAATTTATCTATACGTTCAAGACAGGCAATCTTCATTCGCAAATCTTGATTATGGCCAGCCTCATCAGTAGCTTCTATATGAATAAAAACAAAATCCAGGCTTTTGAGTGCATCAATTGCAGCTTGAGCTTTTCCGGCATAGTTTGTATCATAGTAACCATTTGCGCCTTTTACTTTTAAAACATCTAAGCCAATTATTTTTCCTATTCCTTTAATCAAATCAACCGCAGAAATTACCGCTCCCTCTAAACCAAATAAATCTTTAAATAAAGGCATATTCGCTTTAGGCCCTCCACTCCAGAGCCAAATCATATTAGCTGGATTTTCTTCTAAATCTATCCTTACCTTATTTACTTCATGCTCTCCTAAAATAGAAGCTGAAGCCTCTATCACTTCTCTTAAAATATTGCTATTTTTGCCGCGGGGAAGATGCTTACTAATCTTTTTACCGATTATATCATGAGGAGCAAAATTTTTTGTTTTATCAAGTTCAAGATGCCGGCTATTTTTAAAAAGAGCTAGATTTCTGTAACTTGTCCCAAGAAAGAATTTTAATTCATCAGAGCCTAATTCACTATTAAGGCAATCAATTAATATCTTGGCTTCTTTATCTCTAATATGGCCGGCGCTATAATCAAAAAGCTTTCCTTCGGCATTAGTAACCAAATTACAGCGGAATGCCAGGTCATCTTCGCCTAATTCAACTCCAATATTTGCAGCTTCAAGCGGGCCTCTTCCTGAATAAAATTTTTGGGGTTCATACCCTAATAAAGAAAGATTAGCAATATCTGAAGCCGGAATAAAGCCTTTCGGTACAGTTTTCGTCCTGCCAATAATACCTTTTTTAGCTAAAGCATTAAAATTAGGAGTATCAGCAACTTCAAGCGGAGTTTTTCCCCCTAACTCTTCAATTGGTTTATCTGCAGCCCCATCTGGAATTATCATTACATATTTCATCTTAAGTAAAGTTTATTACAAACAAGTTTAGCTTGCAAGATTTTTTTAGGAATTTAGAATTACAAATAGTTTTTATTCTTTCTTGATTCAAGAAATCTATCGTAGGTAAGTATCTTTGAACGGATAAAGTAAGGATAATCTAAGAAAAGTTTTTCAGCTAAACTGCTTTTTTTAGGCCCGGATATCCCTCTTTTTGAAGAAAGAATAAAAAGAGAAATTTCTTTTACCTTTTCTGATTCAATCGACTCTAATTCTGCTAAGGCTTTCTTAGAAGATAAACCTTTTCTGTAAATTATCTTATAAGCTTGTTTGATTTTTTTTATCTCAAGCCTTGAAAATTTTGCCCGTCTTAGGCCTATTAGATTTATTCCCCAAACCCGGGAATCTCCTACTACCATCATAAAAGGAGGGACATCCTGATTAACCCGGCTTAAGCCCCCAACCATAGCTAACTTTCCAACTCTTACAAATTGATGTACAACTACACAGCCGGAGATAAAAGCTCTATCTCCGACCTCTACGCCCCCTGCCAATAAGCTTCCGTTACAAACTACAATATTATTTGCTAATTTACAATCATGGGCAACATGAGAAAAACCCATTAAAAAATTATTATCTCCAATAGTAGTTGAACAATGAGCCTTAGTTGCTGTATGAATTGTCACATACTCACGAATAATATTATTTTTACCAATATAAAGCTTACCTTCTGTCTGGCGCATCCCCAGCATCTGAGGAACCTCACCAACAACTGCGCCTGTACCCACCAAAGTGCCTTCACCCAGATAGCTATTTCCCTTAATATGAGCGTAAGCTCCAATGGAGACCCCTTTGGCTAAGTGTACTTCTTTTTCTACTATCGCATAAGGGCCAACAGTTACGTCATCTTCGAGATGAGCCCTTTTATCTACTAATGCAGTTTGATCTATTTTATTCATTTTCTTCTCTCCTAATTATTACTTTACCTAATAAAGAAATAAAATCAAGCCTTAAAGGTATTTTATTATCTAAAGAAAGCCAAAGATTAAACCTCCTGGCTCCCTTGCCAACTAAAAAGTAAGCTTTTTTTACTTTACCGGCAACTTTTACTTTTCTTTGGCTGTGAAATTTTATTTGTACTTTTTGGTTAGGAAGATTAAAACTCATCCACTCGCCTTGTTTTTCTTCTAAATTAATTCCTTTAGGGAAAAAATATAAAAGGTCCAATATATTATGAATGGGAATGCCCTGCTCATAAACCTCTTCTTTTACAACCCCATCTTTTTTCTCTCTGGTTAAGATAACTTCTCCTTTTTCCTGGTTATATCTTTCTGTGATTATCTCTTTTTTTCCAAACATCTTTACATTTCTTTTAACCTTAACTGGTAAGTGAGTTTCACAATCCAGATAAATTTCTTCAGAACTGACTAAATCCAGAAATTTAAGAATATTAGCATCAGATTCAATTGATAAGATATGAGCTTGCCTGCCGCCAACTACTTCTTTTCCTAAATAACTCCAGACAACATAACCGGAAGGAATGCCGTTAAAAGAAATATTATACTTAATCTCTTTAAAATCTTTAAACCTTTGCCCTTGAAGCTGGTTTGGGTAAAGATTAAAAGGCAAACCCAATAAAAATACACAAATAAAACTTAAACTAAAATAAAAAGAAATATTTTTTCGCATTTTACCTAATCCAATAAGAAACAAATTCTACTTGTCATTGCGAGGCGAAGCCGAAGCAATCTCTATTATACCTGTTAGAGATTGCTTCGTCGCTTACGCTCCTCGCAATGACGCTAAGACAAAAATCTTTTTTTGCAATTAAACTGCAATTGCCTCTATAGCTTTATCATTATTATCAGATGCAAAAACTAATGTAGCTGACTGGCCTTGGCCGGGGGTCGTTCCATAGACATGAGTCATGCTAATGCCGGCTTGGGCTAATTTAGCTGATAAAGAATCCAGCTTTCCAACTTCATTTTCCATATCAACCACTACCACTTCTTTTTCTTCTGTCTCAAGCTCAGATAAAACCTCTTTTGCTTTTTGGTTATCTGAACTTACTAATCTTATAACTGCTTTACCTTGTTGGACCCAGCCGGATACGGCTCTTATGTTGATATTTTCTTGTTTTAACAAAGAAGTGATTTGCCCTAAAGCTCCCGCCTTATCCTCTAAGCTGACCACAATTTCGGTTGATTTTACTCCCTTCATCTAAACCTCCTTTTTTAATCATCCCCTAAACTTTCTATATTCAACTTAAGATTCAATGAATCTTTTCTCTTGGGCCAATAAAAAAGAACAGCTAACTGCTGAAAAAGAACTTCTTTGCCGGATTCTGAAGAAGATACGGTATAAATTGGATTAGTATAAACTTTAGCTTGATCAAAATCAAACTTTAATTTAATTGAATAATTACTATCTCCAACTATAAAAGAACTGTTTTGGCCCAAATCTTGTTCTTTTTTTAAATTAATTTCTTCTTTAGCTTCGATAAATAAATTATCAAGGCCGGATAAAGACAAGTTAAATTCTATACCGAAACCAAGATTATTTAAAGCATTATTTCCAAAACTGTATTTAGCCTTCAGGCCCTCTTTGTCTAGGCAAATATTTTTTATAAAACTTAAATCTTTTTCTTCATAGATAAAATTAAAGCTTAAATCATCCTTTTTTACAAAGTTATAAACTTTATTAGCCAAGCTATATACCCCTGTTCCTTGGGCAAATTCTTTACTAGTTAAATCTTTTTTTATCAAATGGTCAACTAAACAAACTTTTTTATAGCTATCATAAATTAAATACCTAGATAAATCATCCTCTTTAATTTTATCATGATAAGGCTCTTTTACCCTATTTACCGTATTTATTAAATTGGTTGGAATATTTTTTAAGCTTAATTCCTCTAGGCTGCCGCCAGCTTTAGAAAAAATATAGATCTTATCTTCTTTTTTTGCAATTATCTCTTTATAGCTGTCAAAATCTATGTCCTCATACATCAATTTATTCATTCCGATTTCTTTATCTAGAAAATCTTCTCCTTTAATTAAATAGTCATAACAAGCTTTGCGTAAATGAGGTAGGTAAAATCCTCCAAATACCCCATGCCAATAAGCACAATTAGCTTGAGCTTTCCATAAATTGAGAAAAGCTTCTTTATTCTTGCTATTATAATCTAGGTTTGAATTTATCTTTTTTGCTAAATAAAGCATTCTTTTGTGCATAAAATTTAGGCGGGGATACTTTATAAAAAAGTTTTTAAAGTTTTCTCCTTTGATAAACTGCCGATAGCTTTGATAACTTTTATTTTCTTTTAAAAGATCAATTAAGCTTTGACAATTTAGCCGGTCTTGATAATTTAGGGCCCATTTTTGCATCTTGGGATAAGTAGAAGCGTCAATATAGGTAAGATCTTTTTTAGCAAATTTTTCAGCTGCTTCTTCTGAAGTTATCACTTCAATCTCAGGGGTTTTTTCTAACAAATTAAAAAAATCCTCAAGCCAGCCTTTATTGTAAACTAAATCATAACTTCCCGGCCAAAGCCCAAACTTTTCTCCATCACAAAAAAAGTTAACTAAAACATCCTCTTTCTCTTTATAACTAATTAATATATTTACTGCTTCTTCCGGCCTAACAAAAGGAATTTTGTCAATAAGCAGCTCATCAATAACAAATAAACTTAAAGGACAACCTTGGTCTTCGGTTAAATAAAAACTTTTCGCTGCCTTACTATTTTGTTTTTTTAGGTAAAAGTTTGCCTGGTCTAGATAGGTATAGCTAAAACCCGCCTTATTTAAGGTTTTTGCCAAAGACGGTTCCCAAACCCTTTCCGGAACCCAACAACCCTTGGGAGAAACTCCAAAAGTTTTCTCTAGATATTGGCTCATAAGCCTAATCTGGCCGACCCTATCTTTTTGAGGTATTATGGGAAAAATCGGTTCAAAATAACCGCCTCCGGCTATTTCAACTTGGCCTTTTTTAATTAATTTCTTAAGTTTTTCTATCCAGGCAGGAAAATGAATTTGGGCAAAAGAATATAATGCTCCCGAATTATGAATAACTGCTTTTAAATTAGAGAATTTTTCTAAGATTGATAAAAAAGGAAGATAACAGCTAGAGAAAGCTTTATCAAAAACTGACGATAAATTACCTACCGGCTGATTATTATGTATTCCAAAGACAAAGTATATTTTAGAATCTTTATTTTGCATAAAAGTTAAAGACTAAAAGAATTTTAGCACCTTAGCCCTTTCTGTCAACAATTGGTTAGCCTTCACAATTGCTTCTTTTGTGATAAGATAATTCCTAAATTAAAAAAATATGGAAAAATATAAATTAAAACCTTATCAGCATAAAGGGAAAATAGACTATCTTCAAGGCCTCAATCCTGAACAAAAAGAGGTAGTAGAAAATGGTAATGGCGCTGCTTTAGTACTCGCTGGAGCTGGCAGTGGAAAAACAAGAGTTTTAATTCACAGGCTCGCCTATCTTCTCTATCAAGGCGTAAGCCCCAAAAATATCCTGCTAGTAACTTTTACCAACCGTGCTTCAGCAGAAATGACCCATCGCGCTGAAAGTTTAATACATTCAAGCTTAAAAGGGCTTTGGGCCGGCACCTTTCATCATATTGGAAACCGCATTCTGCGCCGAGAGGCTAAACATTTAGGTTATTCCTCTAATTTTTCCATCGCTGATTCTGAAGACGCTAAAAGTCTTATTGGCGACTGTCTGCAAAGTTTAGGCTACCATAAAAAAGAAAAAATGTTTCCAAAAAAAAGGCTTCTCTACAATATTTACAGCTTAGCAATAAATTCCCAAACTGATTCTGATGAAATTATTGCCAAATTCTACCCTCATCTTCAAGAATACGCTCATCAGATAAAAAAAATATTTAGTCATTACCAGCAGAAAAAAAAACAAGCTAATGTTATGGATTTTTCTGACCTGTTAAGCAAATGGCTAGAAATCCTAGAAGACCCTCAATTAGCAAAAAAATATTCACAAACATTTAGATATATATTAGTTGATGAATACCAAGATACTAACCAAATTCAATTTGAAATTCTAAAAAAACTTTCTACTTATCATAAAAATATTCTGGTTGTCGGAGATGATGCCCAATCCATTTACTCTTTCCGGGCAGCGCAAATTAGTAACCTTCTTGATTTTCCTAAAGTTTTTAAAACTGATAAAATTTTTAAATTAGAAATCAACTATCGCTCCAGCCCTCAAATCCTTAACTTAGCAAATGCAATCATCGAACACAATGTCTGTCAATATCCAAAAAAACTAAAAGCTGTTAAAGATGATACTGAAATACCTCATTTAGTTAGTGCTAAGGATGTATACCAACAAGCAAAATTTGTCGGCCAACGCGTGCTGGAGTTAAACCGAGAAGGAACTCCTCTTTCTGAAATCGCAGTTCTTTTCCGCTCGCGCTTTCAAGCTCTGGAGCTTGAAATGGAGATGACCAAACGCAACATCCCCTATATCGTACGAGGCGGTTTGCGCTTTTTTGAACAAGCTCATATTAAAGATGTCATTTCTTTTTTAAAAATTATTATTAATCCTCATGACGAGATAGCTTTCAAACGGGCACTTTCGCTTTACCGGGGTATTGGAAAAAATTATGCTTACCGAATCTGGGAAAAACTAATACTTGAAAACAATAGCCCCTATCAAGTTTTAGAAAAAATACCAAAAAGACAAAAAACAGGCTTTAAGGAATTTAATAACTTATTTACCCAACTAAAAAAAATCAAAAAACCAGAAGATGCTTTAGAAAAAATCCTCAAAATGTATAAAGAATACTGCTATTTAAGTTTTGACAACGCCGCAGAAAGGCTCATGGACTTAGAAGAAATGGTTAAGATGTCCTACAATTATCCTACAATTAAAGAATTTCTCAATGACAGCGGCTCTTACGAAGAATTTAAAAGCGAAAAACGAATCCCGGAAGAAGAAAGAGAGGAGGTTCTAACCCTAACTACAATTCATCAAGCCAAAGGCCTAGAGTGGGAAGCAGTTTTTATCATTGGATTTTGTGAATATGATTTCCCTCACGCCAAAGCCCTCAACAGCCAAGAATCCTTGGAAGAGGAAAGACGATTATTTTATGTAGCCACAACGCGAACTAAATCTTTTTTTTATATCAGTTATCCGCAAACTAAATTCAGCCATAAAACCGGAATCATCATCACCAGGCCTTCAATGTTTGCCCATGAGCTGCCTCAAGAAAATTATCAAGAAATAATTCTCGAAGAAGAAATATAAAATTGACTCTTCAAGCTATAACTGTCCAATAAGGTAATATAAAATTATAGATTATTTTTATTTTTTTGTTATAATAATTTTGTGAAGTTAGAAAATAAAATATTTAAACTCTTAAAAAATAAAAACCTTACCCTGGCAGCGACAGAATCAGAAACTGCCGGATACCTCTCTTACCTTTTAACTAAAACTCCCGGCAGCTCTGCAACTTTTAAAGGTTCTTTTGTGGTTTATTCTTTAGATAGCAAAAATAAGTTATTTAAACTGCCTGAAAAATTGCTTAAAAAGACCCAGGGAGTTTCTCCAGAAATAGCAGCTCATTTAGCCGAAAAAACAAGAAAAAAACTTAAAAGCAGTATTGGGATATCTGTAGTCGGCTTTGCCGGCCCCACTGCAAAAAAAGGTAAAAAAGCCGGAACTACTTTTATTGCAATTTCAAATAAAGAAAAAATTTTTGTAATCAGTGCAGTCATCAATGGCACCAGA
>JAIPHS010000017.1 GCA_021735105.1 Candidatus Omnitrophota bacterium | reverse complement strand
ACTAGTTGCGCTGCTTCCTTCAGCGCCTGTTGTGGCTTCAGTTATTACCGGAAGCTCCCCGCCAACCAAAAGTTCGGCTTCTTCACCATTTAGGCATAAAAGTTTAGGCCGCGACAAAATTCTTCCTTTATCTTCTTTTATCAGCATATGTAATGTAGCGCTTAAATTACCCCTTGACCAAGTACCTGTCTGCCACAATGACTTCCAACTCCTTGAGGCTGCAGGCGCAGATTCTGCAAGAGAAACATTATCCATCCAATCAACACCTAAATTTTTAGTATCATCTTTATTAATTTCTAAAATTTGAACATCAATCTCAACCATCTCTTGTTCTTTTTTAGTAATTAATAAATCCTCGATTTTATCCGCAAAAGGAGCTAAGATTTGCTCAATCTTATCCCGTTCAGACTGAACAATAGTACCTAAAAGCATAATTTTACCGGTAGATTTATTTTCGTTTAAAATTACATCTGTTATTCTTAGCTTAGTATGAATAATTTCTTTTAATTTTTTCTTTAAAGCCGGTAAATCTTCTGAAATTACATTAATCCTAAACTCTTTTTTAGAAGTTTCAGTCCAAACAGTAAGAAGAGTCTCGCCTTGAGATTTTGCAACAACTATAATTTTTCCATCTTCTGCCTTTTGAATATCAGCAATATTAGGATCCCGAATTGATGCTCTTTGAATATCTCCTACTTTAATAACACGGATATCTCCTACTACAATATCAACTCCTTCTTCGGCATCTTCATCAAACATCAAAGATTGATAATAGTCATCTTGGCTAAAAACAAATGAGGAAAAAGTGATTAGATTAAATGTGAATGCTAAAACTAAAATTAAAAATAATCTTAATAGTTTCATTGCTCTTCTAAAATCCCGCCTCGATAAATTTCAACATATGGCTCTTTCTGCTGAACAGGCCCTTCCTGAGGCTGAATACCCATTGCATTATAAATCTTTTGCATAAATGTTTGATAAGTAAAAGGTTGAAAGGCTCCCCCCCCCGTTTCATCCCTGGGAGAGCGCAAAACCAACTTCACTTTTCCATTTTGAAGAGAAAAAGTAAGAACTCTAATTTGCTCTGAGCTTAAAGCTAAAGTTATACTCTCTAAATTTTTTCCGCCACCACCGGTTTGTAATACTTTTGCTCCTTCAAAAAGAGTCATTACCGTTTGTCCCTGAGTTTGAGGCAGCTGCATTATACCTACAACATCAACTCTATCACCGTTTTTTATATTGCCTCCTACTGCAGAAATTTTATCTATTGATATAGTATAAGCTTTTTTGCCGGGAGGAGTTTTTTCAGATAAACTTCGAGATCCTTCCGGCAGCTTAACCATAGTTGACAATATTTCTTGTTTTTTTAATATATCGACCCTAGCAACCTTACCAACTGCAGATTCTGGCGACTGAAGAGCATTAGGTTTAACTCTTTCTGAACGAATCTTTATAAATCCTAACATATTTTCTCTAATGACTCCACCCTTTTTAATATCCCTTGAAGCTACCAATACCTGGGCAACATTGCCTTCTTGAACAAGACGTTGAATGATTCTTTCTCTTTCTTGCAAGCGGGCATTGATAATCACAATCGCAATTATTGCTAAAATAACTCCTATTCCTAAATTTATCAACTTCTTTTTATCCATTATTCTATCAAGTAGTCGTTAATGGTAACTTTTAATCTCTGCTTTGCTTTATAAACTAAATCTTCAATTTTTCTTTGAACTTTTTGAGCTTCTAGGTATTGGCGGACTTGATCTTTTACCTCAGCTAACGGCCTTGCCTCTCCACCGCGGATATCTTCTACTTTTACTATATAATGGCCGTCGGGGCCTTTAAAATAGCTGGAAGTTTCTCCTTTATCAGTAGTAAAAGCAGTTTCCCAAAATTTTTGGAATCTTTTTTCAGGGTCGGGAGTAATGTAACCTAAATCACCCCCTCTACCGGCTGATTTAGAAATAGAAACCGTTCTAGCTAATGCAGAAAAGTTTTCACCTTGAAGCAACCTTATTAAAATATTTTTTGCCTGAGATTCAGATCCAACCACAATTTCTCTTACTTTTCTTTCTTCCGGTTGCTGGAAAGCAAGCCTGTTAGTATTATAAAAATTAGTTATTTCAGCTTCCGTAATTATTATATCTGTTGTAATCTTTTCACGTAACTTTTGCGTCAATAAAGAATTTTTAAAATTCTCAACAGCTTCTTTTACGTCTTTATCTTTATCCATTCCTTTTTCGTTAGCCACTTTAGATAAAATTTGAAGATTAACTAACTCCTGAAGAATATTTTTTTTATCTTCTTTACTTAACTCCTGGCCTCTCTGTTCCTGGGGGACCATGGCCTTTAAAGCGTCCAAACGTTGTTTAAAATCATCCAGGCCTATTGCCCAGCCATTAACTTTAGCCAAGAGAGGCCCCTGGATTGCAACAGTTGGTTTTGACACAGATTGTTTTTTCTGACTAGAAGTAACCGGCATAATTTTATCACAGCCCACAAACAAAAATAAAACGATAATTAAAATACTCAATCCATACCTGCTCATACTGCCTCCTTTTTTTTACTAAAACTTTCTTACAGTTTACCTTGCAGCAACTAAAAAGTCAATAAAAAAACATCTCAGAAATCTAAAAAATAAGTTGTATTTTTATCTCTATCTTTTACAATAATTATCATGAATAAACAAAATACAAAAATTGTACTGGATACCAGCATTTTCGTTAATCCTGACTCGAGGCAGTTTTTTGGTAAAAGTCCGCGTGAAGCATTGGTAGGCTTTATCAAAATTATCAAAACCAAAAACAACCTTAGCTGTTATATTCCTCCTTCAGTCTATCAAGAATTAATAAAATTCACCAAAGAACTGCCTGCCGATAAAGATATCTTGATTAAAAAAAAGAGCCCGGCCTCATACCAAGATTCAATTCCCGCTCTTCTTTTTTATGAATTTATCGATGAAACCCGGGCTCGCATTAACAAAGGCTTAAGAATCACTGAAAAATATACCCGACAGGGCCTTAAAAAAGAAGACAATCGCGAAGCTGCTCAGGAACTTATTCAATCTGCTCGGCAAGAATATCGAATTGCGCTTCGGGAAGGAATTTTAGACAGTAAAGAAGATTTTGACTTAATCCTTGTCGCCAAAGAACTAGAAGCTTATCTTGCTACTTCAGATAAAGGATTAATAAAATGGGCTCAAAAATTAGGCATTATTTGTTTATCGGCCGAAGAACTCAAATCATTAATATTCAACCCCCGCAGTTAACAAAAATAATGCAAGCCAGTATTGGTTTTTTTTACTTAGATACCAAGCACATAAACTGAATTAGAATTTGACGATTGAGGTAAGTATTTCGCGGGTCAGATCTTCGAGGGTAATCATTCCATAAATTTTATTCCCTTTTATAACCAAAGCAATATTTTCTTTTTTCTTTTGTAGAGTTGAAAATGCTTGATAAAGCCGTTGGCTAACCCCTATTTTTGTAATCGGCCGAATTAATTCTCGCCAATTTTGATCGGGATTATAGAATAGGTCATAAACATTTAAATAACCGATAATTTTTTTATTTCGATATACCGGATAGCGGTCAAACTTATATTGTTTTATCTTTTCTAATAGATATTTATTTGAATCAGTATAATCAAAACCAACTATTTTCCTCCGAGGCAGGCAAAAATCTTTTACTTTATTTTCTCTAAACTCAAAAACTTCTTCGATGGCCTTTCTTTCTCCAAAATCAATTTGGCCTTCTTTTTGAATTTGTTCGGCTAAAAGCCTAATCTCTTCTTTAGTTACAAAAAAAGAAGTTTTTTTTCTTCCTTTTAGAAAAACTTTTTTGAATAAAAAATTAATACCTATGGTCAATTTTACCAAAGGATAAAATAAAATTTCAAAAAACCTTATCAGCCCTACTGTTTTACAGCTAAAATCTTCCTTATAGATTCTTCCTACGTTTTTAGGCACAAGATCAGCAAAAACCACAACAAGTGGAGTAAAAAGAAGAGTTGTCCAAATATTACTTTTTCCTACACCTAGAGTTATTAGTATAAAGGTAAGAAAACTTGCACTTAAAATATTTGATAAATTAACACCAATAAGAATAGTAGTTAATAATTTATCCGGCTGCAGCAAATAATCATAAGCCCGGCTGGCGCCTTTCTGTTTTCTTTCTTTCTTATGCTGTAAGCTAATCCTGCTCGAAGAAATAAACCCTATTTCTGAAGCAGAAAAAAATCCAGATAAAACAAAAAATATAAGAGAAGTTAATATATATAGGTAAATCATTTTATTTAACGGATATAATTACAGTTACAATTCGCCTCACAGTTGCCCTTTCAATTTTAAACTCTATCTTTTCCGGCCGGCCGGTAGGGCTTTTGGGAATATTGAATCTAAAAATCTCACCTGATTTAGGTATTTTTTCAGCTTTTTCTAATAAAAATCCAGCAATAGTATCTTCTTCTTCCGGAATTTCTAAATCTAGTTCAATATTAACTGTCTTTATTGGAGTCTTACCATAAATGCGCCAACTATTTTTACTAATCTTGGTTACCGGTTCTTGGACAGTTTCAAACTCATCATAAATTTCTCCAAATATCTCCTCAACCACATCTTCTAAAGTAATCATTCCTTCGGTTCCGCCATATTCATCAAGTACAATAGCAATAGTAGTTTTTTCTTTTAAAAATAATTTTAAAATATCATCAATTTTTTTGCTTTCCGGAATAAAAATGGGTTCTTTTAAAAAATTAATCCAGTTTTCTTTAGGATTAAGAAATATATCTTTTGCATAAATTACTCCTTTAATATTATCTAAAGACTCCTGATACACCGGCAGTTTTGAATGCTTTGCCTTGCGCAATAAAGCTAAAACCTCTTCTTGAGAAGAATCAATCTCTATACCCTTTATATCAATCCTAGCAGTTAGAATCTCTCCGGCGCTAGTTTCTTTAAACTCCAATACATATGAAATCATCTCTTCTTCTTGTTGAGATATATGGCCGCCTTTTTTGCTTAGCAATAAAGCGGTTCTAAACTCCTGCCCGCTAACATTATTTTTTTGGGGAATTTTTATTAAAAGGTTAGAAAAATAATTCACTACTTTCTCAACAACAACTATTAAGGGGAAAAATATTTTAGAAAAGATATTTAATACTGAAGAAGCTACCAGAGAAAATTCTTTAGCCGCATAGATTGCAAATATTTTAGGAAAAATTTCACCTAAAAAAAGTATAATTAAACCACTAAATATAATTGCAAATATTAACCCTTTTGGGCCGTAAGTTTTTACAAAAATTGCGGTAGATAAAGATGAAATCCCAATATTAAATAAAAGATTACCAAAGACAATAGCTGAAAGGAGCCGAGTCGGTTTTTGTAATAATTTTTTTATAGTTTGGGCTCGTTTATATCTTTGTTTTAAATTTCTTAAAGTTAACTTACTTAAAGAAAAAATTGCGGTTTCTGAAGCAGAAAAAAAAGCAGAAAAGCCCAGTAATATAATGATAATTAGAATATTATATCCCATCAATTTAAAACTGACCCTTTAAGGTGGGTGGGAGTTAAGTCAATAATTTGATCTACTTCCATTTCAATTAAATACTCAGGCTGAGGAAACCTAGATTCAGGATGTTTAGTTGAACCTCTATCTTTTTTAACGTTTTTAATAACCCGTTTTGATATTCTTTCAACTATTTTTTGCTCCCATTGTTTTATTAATTTATTCTTTATTTTATCCCTTTTTACAATATTTGTTTTTCCCTTCAAGGTAAATCCAATAAACTGATGCTCATCGATTGCAGTAATGCTAATTGTGGGATTTCTTTTTAAATTATTATAGGTACTTTGTTTGTAAAGATCTATTAAGTAAATACGGCCTTCTTCTTTTATATCAACTACTCCCTTAGCAGAACAATGGATACCTCCGCTTCTATCTAGAGTAGATACGATAACATAGCCGCGCTCTTTTAATAATTGAATTACATTGTCAGGAATTTCTTTCATAATTATAATTAAGCCTTCTCAAAGATTTTAACAAAATAAAGCACAAGAACAAGATTAATTTAATAACTTTATTTCAAATTTTTTTCTTTTTTAACCCCTAATTTCGTAAGAAAAATCTCAGCTGGGCAAAATTCAGTTAAGGCAGATTGTATTAAGTTTAGGCCTACAAGTAAATTAAACAAAAGCCACCACTTATTTACAAATAATCCTAAAATGAGTGAGATTAAAACAATACTTCCGGCAATTATTCTTATCCATTTTTCCATATACATCTTCTTCATCATTACCTCCTTTTGACTTAGGACTTTGCCTGCCTGCCGGCAGGCAGAGACTTAGAACTTAGGACTATTTCAAAAACTATACCTGGCTCTCAAATATATATTCTTATTATGTTCGAATTGTCCAAATTCAGTATGATCATCTCTACCCCAAATCAGATTAGCTCCCACTGTAATTTTCAAGGAATCGGTAAAATCATAAGCTAAACTTGGACGCAAACAACAATCCTCTGCAGAAGGCGAGTAAAAAGTAAATAAATTTACTTTCACTGTTTGATTTTTAAATAATTTGGTAACCTGAAAGGTTAATAAATGATGATTTTTATCCCAACGAAAATCACCGGGAAGCAAAGATCTCCGGTAATTATCATAATCCAGGGTATGTTCAAACAAATATTGGGCCCCTACAGTTAAATCATTACCTAAATCTCTTTTGTATCCAATTAAATATTTTGTGCTTGAATTTTCAATCAATCGATTGTCCCCATTAGAATCTTGACGGGAATTGTAATAAGCAAATTCAAAATTCGCTATTCCACCCGCAGCTGGCCCTCTAATACTTGCTCCGTAAGCATCTAGGCGTGGGTAAAATAATTTGTGAGCTGCTTCATCTAAGTACCCCCGTGGTGATTTATAGAAACCTCTAAAACCATACAAAGCAACTTCATACCGCTTAATGTTTTTATAAAGCCGAAGAGCAACTTCTGAATTATTAGGCTGGTTGGCCGGTTCTTTTAAAAATCTATCTGAGTTCCTACCGGCAATTCCTCCTTCCAGAGAATCAAAAAAAGAAAGCCTTTCGCCTTTAGGCATTTTATTTGGTTCAAAATCAGGTATGATTACAAAATCTAGATTAAATAAATCCTGATAATATGAAATTTTCACTGCATCAGATGGCCGTTTTAGGTGTTCTAAATCTCTGCCAATATAAAAAGATATATAATCCTTGGGAAAAAGATCATTTAAAAAAATTAAATCTCCCGTACCCCACGTTAAAACCTGCTTCCCTAATTTAATATCTATGTTCTGAAAAGGAGCTGCAGCTAAGTTTAACTGTCTTAATTCAAAATCCGTTTTTCCGCCAAAATATTCATCAACTATAAAATCGCCACGAAAATTAATTGCCGCCCGCCAATCATATAAAAATTGCGGCTGGTTTGGATACAAAACAGTTTCAAACTGGAGTCGCTGCTCGGCTAGATTAAAATCATCTCTTTTGGTTTGATCCTGGCCAAACTTATAACCAAAAGCGGCTTCAAAAAACCCTCCAATCCGAGGGCCGTTTTTGCCTAATCGAAAAGCAGGGTAAGCAGAATTATTTAAAGAAATTAAAAAAAGTAATAGAAAAAATATTTTTTTTACCTTATCCATCTTCTCGGAGGACGCCTTAGGTATCTTTCGCTAAATACATCTTCACTCAAACCTAAATTATAATCTACTTGGTTAAATTCAGCTATCGTTTCAGAACCAGATTCTAAATTCGAAGCTTTTTGCTTTACTATTGTAATAAAACCTTCTACCTTTTTTACTTCCAATGCCTCTATCTTTCGAAATAGTTCTTTTTCCTTATCATAGTATTCAGCTTTAGTCGGCACAAAATTATCTTTGTTAATATAAATATCATAATAAGAAAATTCAACCAAATTTGGATTATTAGGTGTATTGCGAATTACATATTGTTTTTTATCTTCAGATACCAATTCATGACTATCTAAAGAAAGAGCCCTACCGGAAATATCTTCATAAAGAAAATCTGAACCGACAAAACTTGATCTTTTATCTGAAGCAGCAATTCTGCGCACTAAATCCAAAGCCGGTAAATACAGCCAACGATCATCATCTTCGCCAGGATGTTTCCAAACCATATAAACCATATCTCGGACACCGGCTGGTTCGCGAAAATAAACATAATACTTTTGTTTGCCGCCATCTTCAATATCAAATCTTAAAATTGTAAATACCCTGTTTCTAGTTCTACCTTGGCTATCGGTAATAGCTATTCTAACTTCTGATTTTCCATCTTCACCTTGATAGTAGGCAACATTGTAAGCTTTTTTTACAATTTCTTCTACATTTTGCGGATAGGTTGATAAACTTATAAATACAAAATTAATTGTAATAATCAAAGCTATTAACTTCCTCATCTCAAGGCCTCCTTTCCATCTTTAATACAAGCTTTATGCTTAGCTATCTTTGCACAAAGCCCGGCTAAAACAGCAACCACTAAAATACTGATTATGGCAGTAGGGCCCCAATTAACTAAATTATAACCGCGCAATAGGTAAATTAAAGCTCCGGATACAGCAATCGCGATTATAATACAATACTTACATATACAAAACATTTTTATTCTTTTTTCTTCAAATACAACTTTAGGCACCAAAGTTATTACCGCCGGAAGAATTATTAAGGTTGCAATACTAGATATAAGCATAATACAGAACATAAAAAATCCTACTGTTTTATAAGGAACCAATGGTGCAAAAAGCAAAGGTAAAAAACCAATCGCAATCACTAAGGCGTTTCTGGTTATAGCTCGCGATGGACCGGCAAATAATTTAGCAGCAATCTTTTGCCAGCTTCCTTCTTTTTCAAAAATTTCGCGAGCCCGTTGAATAAAATGAATTGCAAAATCAATAGACAATCCTAAAGTCAAAGCCGAAAGCACTGCCACCGGCATATCATATCTTTTACCGATAAAACCCAATAGGCTGTAAATAAACAAAATAGTTACAGTTAGAGGTACCATTGAGATTAAGCCTCTCAAGGGTGAGCGAAAAAGAAAGGTCATCATAAAAAAAACAATAATAAAACTGGCCAAAAAATTCTTGAGCATCCCTACAACCATTTTATTTTGCCAAACTAAATTTATATAAGTAAGGCCGGCCCAATCGTAACTTATTTCAAAAGGCGGTTTATACTTTTTGAAATAGTTGTCTGTTGCTTTTACTACTTCCTCCATATTTTTATTATCGCCACTCTGTAATTGCAGCCATAGATTTACTTTAGAATAGTCAGGTGTTGTAAAATGCCAGAGGTCATCTGGTTTATGAGAATTTTGAAAAGAAAATAAAGTTTGAGTTACAGCCTGGCGGCTATCGGGAATTTTATTATAAGATTTATCCCCCATCAATTCATAATATACTTTTTTCACTACATCAGCTAAAGAAGTAGATTTACCTACCAAAGTTTCTTTAACTAAATAATCCTGTAAATTTTCCAAATACTTTAACATCTCCGGATTTTTAAACAACTCTGATTTTTCAGTCTCATTTTCTAAAACAAGATAAGCGGTATAGGTCCCGCCAAAGTGGCTATTCAAGACTCTATCTGCTACTCTAATTGGATGTTTTTTTTCAAACCACTTGGTAGGATTATCGTTTACCTCAATTTTACTTATCCCATAAATTGATATAAATATAATTAAAACACTTACCGCAACTATATATTTAGCTTTATTAATTGAAAATTTTCTAATATTTATCAAGGCTGTATCAAGAAATCCATGGTTATAAACATCTTCTTTTGACATATTTTTTAGATTTTCTAAAGATTTATTACTGATCAGCGAAATATAGGCAGGAATAAAGACAAGAGTCAAAAACCAGGCTACTAAAATCCCAATTGCCACAAACACCCCAAAAATCTGCACTGGCGGAATCGGTGAAAAAGATAAAGAGAAAAACCCAACTGCAGAAGTTAATGAGGTAAATAACATCGGAGCAAACAACTCATCGATAACTGCAAAAATAGTTTCTTTTTTGTCTCCGATTATTCTATATTTATCAAAAAATTCACTTAAAATATGAATTGAATCTAAAACAGCTATCGGTATCAAAAAAATCGGAATCATCGAACTCATGATATGAACGGAAAAACCAAAACCAATTAAAAGCCCCATCGCTATTATCACAGTAACTATAGCTAAAATCATCGGTGAAATAATAAGACGAATATTTTTAAAGAAAAATAACATCAGTAAAAATATTATCAAGCCGGCTAAAGGGGCAGACATTGCCATCTGCTTAAACATCTGTTTTCCAAAAGTATCTTCTGCAACCGGGAGGCCTGTTATAAAATAATTCTCTTGGCCATTTATCTTTTTTATAATTTTTTCTATCTTTGTAGAAATTTCATAACTAAGATCCTTTTTTTCAATGGGGATATAAATAGCGATGGCTTTACCGTCAGCTGATACCATAGTATCGCGATAAAGAGGATTATCTAGGGCTTCATCTCTAATAAATAAAGCCTCTTCTTTAGTTTCAATCGGTTCCTTCATCAACCATTGAAAAACAACTTCTCCCACCTGGCCTTGGCGGATATTATCTTTGGTAGCCGGAGCGATAACTTCTCGGCTGATCACACCTTCGATTTTTTTTATTTCCTTAGTCAGCCGATAAATATTGTTTAAAGCAGAAACTGTAAAAACACCCTCAAGATTATCTTTATTAGTTACTCCCAAAACAATAAAATCATACAATTCAAACTCTTTTTTTACTTGTTTATCAAAAACGCGTACATGCTCATCGGCAGGCAGCATATTTTCCGGATCAGTATCAATCTTTATCTGAGGAAATTGTAAAACAGCTAAAATTACAATAACTAAAAGGATAAAAATTACTGTTTTTGGCCGGTTAAAACAAAAATTAATAATTTTTTTAAACATTTTATACCTCTGTCCACACCGGGTGTAGACACTAGTATTTACAAATTTTATCTTGTTTATATAAAAGGGGTCAGATTTATTTTATTTGTCTACATCAATATACACACTCGGTGTAAACACTTTGGTTATCTATCGTAAGGATTAGGTTGTTCCCTGCCAGTATCAGAATAGCCTTCAACAGCACCTTCGGAAAGGCCGCCCATCGTATCCATTGTTTTTCCTACAGGTTTACCAACTTCCTTCGCTCCTTCTTTAACCTTCGCACAACCTGTAACAAAAAACAATACCATAGCTAATATAATTAAAAATTTCATCTTAAACCTCCCTATTCATAGGACATGTCCCTAATTAATCTGCTATCTATCATCTCCAATCTATCATCTATTTCAAAACTAAATCCGACCTCTGAATCACAGATGCATCTCCCATCACTACTTTTGCTTTTGAATATTTAGAATATACCTCTGTAATTTGGATATCAGCTATCTTTTCATTTTCTGAACCTAGCTCAATACCAGTTTCAGGATCAATTAAACTTTCTCCTTTTCGCCAAACTGCAAAAGTCATCCCGGAATCTATTCCTGCGTTTGAACCAGAATTGACATAGACCAAACCATCTTTTACCGTTACGACTTTCCCTTTCCAAGGCATCCCGGAAAGTTCGCTGGCTATATAGTCTACTGCTCTGTCAATTGTAATTTGAGTCGCTTTTCCTAATGGAGTCTTTTTAAAACTTGAAGTCCCAATATCAAAAGACCCGCTGTAACCAATGCTAAAACCACCAGCTTCCGCTTTTCCCTCCACTCGCTTTGAATCAAGAACTTGGCCAGTTGTTGAATCAATAATTTGCACAATCACTGCAATGTGAGCAGTCGATTTAGAACCTCCAATACTTATGCCGCTGATACTTATTCCTTGCGATCCGCCTTCTGTGCCTTTTTGAAATTCAGTAATTTTACCGGTAACTAAAATTTGAGCGGGAATTGCCTTTCCTTTTTGTGCAGTTAATGATTTTGCCATTCTACCGGATGCAGCTAAATCTTGTTCGCCAAATACTTCAGCAAGTTCTGTTCTCGATAAAACAGTAAATTTTCCCGATTGAATCAAGGCATCGGTAAGTTGAGTGGTAAAATCATTGCCTAAATTAACATAACTGCGCAAGCCAGATGTATTTTCAAAGCCCACAACCGCAACTGTTTTTTTCGGCCCGCTTAAATCTTTTGCAGAAACTATACCTGTTGATATTGTCAGAACAAGAAAAAAGATATTTAAAAATCTAAAAACTCTATTCATTTTATTACCTCTCTTTTTAAATTTTATATTTTTCATTAGCTTTCATAATTTTTTCAGAATTTTTTCGACTGATTGGGGAACTTCTTGCGGGAATAGTTTGATTTTTTTATCAACTATCAAAGTTAGCTTCAAATTATTTTTTTAAGGTTTGCTTTAAATTAACTAAATCAGTGTAATGCTTTTTTTCTTGGTTTATCACTTCATCGATTAATTCTCTTCGCTCTACTTTCATATATTCTTTAAAAGAAGAATAAACCAGAATTGACTCTTTTTCAATACTGATTCCAAAATTAACTGCTTCCAGATCATCTTTAAAATCTTGTTTTAATTTTT
The DNA here is from genome assembly GCA_021735105.1 of Candidatus Omnitrophota bacterium. GTDB lineage: Bacteria > Omnitrophota > Gorgyraeia > Duberdicusellales > 4484-171 > PXAH01. The sequence goes on along the minus strand of JAIPHS010000017.1, from coordinate 1,800 downwards.
CTTCAATTAGTTGCGGACTAAAGATATATTCAGCAGCAATTGCTCGTATATAGTTATCATATTCGCCGGAATTGAGCTCATAAACTATATAATCTCCTGCTTTGTTTAAAATATCAGAAAATATTTTTTTATGCTCTACTTCTTGTCTCTTTAGGTAATCCCAAACTTTTTTAACTTCCTTGTTATCTGTTTGTTCTGATAATTTATCATAAAGTTTTGCCCCTGCCTCTTCAACTTTAATTGATATCTTTAATATTTCTTGAGGATCAAACTGATTTTCCATAGATTCCTCCTCATTTACTCTACTTTTTCAAATTGGTCTTTTCCTACTCCACATTCGGGACAAACCCACGAATCAGGAATGTCAGAAAAACTGGTTCCCGGTTCTACACCGTTATCTGGATCGCCTTTTTCAGGATCATAAATATAACCACAAACAGTACATCTATATTTATTCATCTTACCCCCTTTTTATCTCCAATATAATAAAAATAAATTCTATCATGCCCGTTTAATTTGTAAAGAAAGTTAACTTTGCAATTCCTTTAGTTTCTTCAACAACCTTTCTTATTAATTGACCTCAATCTTTTATCGCATCTGTGTGGTATAAAAAATAATTATATTTTAGGCGTTCCAAGTGCCTTTGTTTTCTGATACCATCTTTTTTGAGCAACAATTTTCTGCTTTTTTTCCTTTCTTTTTTTTGCCACAAACAGTACAAACATAAGTTCTTTCTTTATTTTTTTCTTGGCCCATACAATCTCCTCTAAGCTTGTTCAACACTTTTAATTTCGGGTATTTTTTCTTTTAATTTTTGTTCAATAGAAAGTTTTAACGTATAAGTACTCATTGGGCAATGCCCGCAAGCACCAACCAATTTTACTTTTACATCTCCCTGGTCCGAAACCTTAACTAACTCTACATCCCCGCCATCAGCTCTAAGGGCAGGACGTACCTCTTCTAAAACCTTTTCAACTTTTTCTCTAAGCATATCTTTACCTCCATTAAAAATGAATATATTTAGGTGTTATTCCTCTATTTTTAATGGCATCGAGCCGACTTCCTCGGCGAGATGCCTTATATTTAATATTATCATTTAGAGTATACCTCTATTTTCAAGTCTATTCAACTGCGGGAGTTGAATAAGGATTGATTCTATTATCTTTTTTAATAACCGATAAATCTTTCTTTTTTTACCCTGTCAGAGCGGCATCCTATATTACTACATAATTTTACCATAGAAGAAACCATCCCCGGCGGCCCATAAATAAAAAATATCCTTTCTTCATAATTTTTTATTGTCTCAGATACCATTTCTTCATCTATATGCCCCTTTTTTATCTTTGAATCTTTAGGTTGGAAATCAGTTATAGTATAAATTATTTTTACATTTTGATTATTTTTTTGCCAATTATCCAATTCTCGTTTAAAGGCAATCTCTTTATCGGTTCGATTAGAATAAAATAAAACTAGGTTAGTATTTAATTTCCTACCAACAATATATTCAATAATTGAGATAACTGGAGTTATTCCAATTCCGCCAATTAAAAAAGCAATTTTTTTATATTCATCTTTAAATGTACAATTTCCTAAAGGAGCTTGGATAAAGACCCTATCTTTTTTGTTTAAACTATCCAATTTTTTAGAAAATTCACTTTGGCTTAATTTTTTAGTAAATTCTATATAATTTTTACCCGGTGAAGCAGAAAAGGAAAGATATTTATTAAGCTCTTTATCAGAAATATTATCTTTATCAAATAAAATTTTTGCAAATTGCCCCGGTATAAAATTTATCGGATT
>JAIPHS010000016.1 GCA_021735105.1 Candidatus Omnitrophota bacterium | reverse complement strand
AAATCCGCCAAAAGGAAGCTGTTCAAAAAACATGCCATAGGTATTTATCCAAATAGCTCCGGCAGAAATCTTTTTAGCTATTTTTACAGCTTTTTCTTTATCTTTGCTCCAAATAGAAGCTGCAAGGCCAAATTCAGAATTATTAGCAAAACGAATTGCCTCCTTTGTTGATGAAACTTTAGTTAAGGTAGCAACCGGGCCGAATATTTCTTCCTGAAAGAGAGCTGACTCAGGCGGCACTCCTTCAACTAAAGTAGGTTCAAAGAAAAATCCTCTTTCTAAATCTTTATTTTCAGGGATTTTACCTCCGGTAACTATATTTAAACCTTCTTGTTTGGCTTTATCAACAAAAGACACAACTTTATCTCTTTGAGCTTTAGATATAAGTGGACCCATCTGGGTTTGAAAATCCAGAGGAACTCCTAATTTAATTTTTTTGGTACGCTCTTTTATTTTTTCTACAAACTGATCATATATCTTTTCATCAATAATAATCCGAGAAGTTGCTGTACACATCTGGCCCTGATTTAAAAATACCGAACAAAGACACCCATTTACTGTCGAATCTAGATCTGCATCTTCTAGGATAAGGCTAGCCGACTTTCCACCTAATTCCATAATAGTTTTTTTGATATTTTTTGCTGAAAATTCAATAATCTTTTTGCCAACCGGATTAGAACCGGTAAAAGAAATCATATCAACATCCTTATGAGTGCATAAAACCTTACCGGTTTCATCTCCTTTAGCAGTTAATACATTTAATACACCTTTAGGTAGGCCGACTTCATTGGCTATTTTTGCTAACTCCAAAGCAGTCAACGGAGTAAGGATAGATGGCTTTAAGATAACAGTATTACCGGCGGCTAGGCTTTGGGCTAATTTCCAGGAAGCAATTAAAAGCGGGTAGTTCCAAGGAGAAATTAAAGCCACTACACCTCGCGGTTCCCGGATTAACTCTCCTTTGGCTTGAGCAATCTGGCTATTAATATTTACTTTTTCTATTTTTAAAAAATTTTCTAAGTTGCCGGCAAAATATCTAAAGCTGGCTGCGCTAGAAGGAATGTCCATAAAAGTTGTTTCTTTTATCGGTTTACCAGCATTGAGACTTTCTAATTCAGCCAGCTCTTTTGCCTTGGCAAGTATAGCTTCAGATAATTTTATCAATATATCTTTTCTCTGGGATAAACTAAATTCAGCCCAGGGGCCTTGGTCAAAAGCAAGGCGAGCTGATTTAACCGCGTAATTAATATCCTCTAAAGAAGCTAAAAAAACAGAAGCTATAACTTTCCCGTTGGAAGGATTAATTATTTCTTTTTTTTCTTTCCCCTTTTTAAATTCTCCATTTATAAAAGAATTATACTCTTGCATCTTATTCCGACTCCTTAAACTTCACCTGTTTAAATATTTCAAATAATCTTGAAAAAGGAACATACCATTTGGACAACTGGCCCAATTGGCCGTCTAAGCTCATCTTGCCTTGGGTAACTGCAACAAAGGGGTCAAGATGGCCCAGGAAAACTTCTTTCCAGATATCAGCTGAAGCAGAGATTATAAAAGGGGCTTCTGCATCAAACTGAAGTTCTTTAATCTTGCCTTGATCCCAAATAAATTTATAAGCCTTATCTGAATCAGAAAGTTTAATAGCCAGCTCAACTGTTAAGTCAAGTTCTTTGCCTTTTTTTGCAATAAAATCATCTTGGTTGACTAAATCAACTATTGCCTCAATGTGGCCTTTAGAAAGCATAGGATATTCTTGTTGGCTTTCTTTAGTTTGATTTTTCTTAATTTCTGGATTAAAGTTTTTGACTTTTTCTTTATTGAAAATTTTAGCTACAACTGCTGTTTTAACTGCTTCCTCTAAAGTTTCTATTAAAGCCAGAGCTTTAAGAAAATCATCAGCCATAGCAATTACCCCATGATTTTTTAAAACCACAATATTTGATAGCTTCAAGGCCTCAATAACTTCATCTGGATTGGTGACTGTAGGGGTGTCTTGTTTTACCACCGGAACGTCACCTAAATAAAATCTAGTTTCAAAACTAAGCGCTTCTAATTTTTGATTAACTGCAAAGTAACCGTTAACCAAGGGTGGATGACAGTGCAAAACTACTTTTGTTTTAAAATTCTTATAGACTAAGCTATGCAAAGGGAGTTCTGAAGAAGGAGTAGTTTGATTTTCTGTTTTATTATTTGAAATATCTACTTTTACTATATCAGAAAATTGCAGGTCACCTAGTTGTGTTTGGGCCCCGGTAATAAGAATCTTTCGGCCAGATAATTTTAAGCTGATATTTCCTGAACTTGCAACAACAAGGTTACGCTGATAAAGGCGCTTGCCGATATTAATAATTTTTTCTGCTGATTTTTTTTCTTGATTAAACATCTAAACCCCCATATAAATATGTTTACTAATTAAATTATTTGGAGTAATATCAAAAGCCGGATAATACCCTTTTATGCCGGAAGGAGCAATGGTTTGAGTTCCTATTTTAAATAACTCTTTATCCGGCCTTATCTCAATTTTAATATCCTCTCCTCCTTTAGCCTTAGAGCTGGGGGGACAAACTACATAAAAAGGAATCTTAAATTGCTTAGCTAATAAAGCTATCTGATATGTTCCTACTTTATTAGCGATATCGCCGTTTTTGGCTAAATTATCCGCACCAACAACTATCTTTTTTATTTTTCCTTCTTTCATAACTTGAGCTACCATATTATCGCAAATAACTGTTGTCTCAAACCCTCCTTTCGACAACTCCCACGCCGTTAAGCGAACTCCTTGTAAATAAGGACGTGTTTCTGTAACAAAAAAACTAACCCTCTTACCCTGATTGTGGCAAAAACTGCCCACTAAAGGGATAAGCCCGCTTAAATTGCAATGAGTTAAAATTGTATCTTTTGAATCAATCAACCGGCTAACTTGTTGGGCCTGGCTGATTCGCTTTTCTTTTAATAATTCTAAAAACCCTAAAATCTTTTCTTCAAGAGAAAAGCCTGCCGCTTGCCAAGCTAAAACCATATCAGTTAAATAACTAAAAGATAAAGTGGGCCTGGCTAAATTAAAAGCTTCAGCTGCCTGTTTTATTTTATAATCTAAAGTTTTTTTCCCTTTATACCTGCGATAGGTAATTATAAAAGTATAAAGAACCAGTAAAACCTGGCCTACCGCTCTTGTCTTCATGGCTTTTATTGCTGAAGCTGCCTGCTGATAATTTTTAACTTTTATATAAGCAGTTTTTTTAGGTAATTTAGTTTCATCCAAAACCAAAAGATAATCTTTTTTAAATTTAACCGGCCAAAATAAAGGTGAAAACTTTAGCTTACTCATAATCTAAACAACTGTTTAAAGTTTTGATAAACAATTTTATTTTTTAACTCTCCTAACTTATCTAATTTTTCTAAATTTTTAGCTACCGGTGGATTAACCGGATAATCCGAACCCCAAAGAATATGATCAGGGCCGAAAAAATCAAGAGCCATTTTAATATTTTCTAAAGACGCTCCTGAGGTATCAACATAAACTTTTTTTAAAATCTCTGAAGGTAAATCTCCTAGGTCTTTGACTATCTCTCTTTTTCTTAACATTGTATAGACGCGATCAAACCTGTTTTTTAAAAAAGGCATTATCCCGCCCAGTGAAGAAAATATAAAATCAACTTCAAATTTCTGTAATATTCCTTTGGTCATAAGCAGGCCCATAAACATAGATGAATCAAAACTATACTCTAGGACCGGCATAAGAAGAGGATCATCTACCCGCTCAAAACCAATTGGATTGATAGTTTGAGGATGGATAAATATTGGAAGTCTAAACTCTTGGGCTGCCTTAAATAAAGGAGTTAGTTCTTCTACTAAAAACCTACCCTGATAGCTTGAAGAAAGATTTAAAGCCCTAAAACCTCTTTCGGATAAATTTTTAACTTGTTCAGATATTTGTTCTATCGACTCTAAATTAAGAAGGCCAACAGCAACTATTTTTGGATTTTCCTTAATCAGCTCTTCTTGAGCTTTATTATAAATTTGACAAACCTTCTTCTGCTCTAGTTGAAGATGAGCATCTGTAGAAGGATAGGTAAGTAATGCTTTTTCAATATCGTTTTGTTCAAGATAAGAAAAAAGTTTACTTTTGTCAGCCCAAACACCTTTATAAAAAGAAGTCTGGTCAGAGATCTCTTTGGGAATAAAGTGAATATGTGCATCGTAAATCATAATTTCGTATAAGGTTAACGTGTATATGAGTATATGGGTTGATGTGTAAAATTAATTCATCTCATATACGCATATACACATCTACTCGTTTACTTATTTAAACGTGTTTTTCGCCCTTTACCGCACCTTCTTCCCATTTTGTTACACCTTTCATAACATCTTGAAAACAAAGTTTAGCTAATTGATCAAAATTACTGGTCATTATCCGTTGGATTCTGCCCGGTTTTGAATAAAATTCACGCATACACCATGAACCTAACCTTCCATAATCTTCTATAGATAAATGTTTAGTTGACATAACCGGATGAAGAAAATCCCACTTTAAAAAATCTATTGTCTCAGGGTTTAACTCACCCCGCTTAACTCTTTGCCGCCAAATAGGTGAATTAGGCGCAGGAGTTACATATCCTATCCAAAGAATGTCAGGGTCAACTTCATCGGTGAATTCATACCGGTTTTTAATTTTAGCTTCTGTATCCTCATCAAACCCCATCATAATATCGGCAACAATAGCTATATCCTGGCTCCTTAATATATCAATTGTTTTCTTTATTTGATCAATAGTAATTCCTTTTGCAATTTGCTTTAATTCTTCTTTTGTAGTTACCTCAATTCCAAAAACTCCCATAAATAATCCTGATTCTTTCATCAGCGGTAAAATATGTTCGCAATTAGTCCAATCAACCGCTCTTCCTAGTGAAACCCACTTAATAGGATTTTTTTTGGCAAGTTTCATTTTACAAAATTTTTCAACTCTTTTCGGACTAACATTAAAGTTATCATCTTGGATTACAACAACTTTAACCCCATACTGATGATGAAGAAGTTCTAACTCTTCAATGACTTTCTCTGGTGATTTAGCCCTCCAACTTAAGAAATCTTCAGGATGCCTTGGGTCATATTGATCCCATTCATAACAAAAAGTACAAGCAGAAGGACAACCGCGAGAAGTTACCATTTCAACAAATGGCTTCCAGTAAGTATGTCCCACATATTTTTCCATGGGGAATAAATCATAAGCCGGCAAGGGAAGTGAATCTAGGTCTTTTTGCAAAGTCCTGTGCGGCCCAAGCACAACTTTTCCATTTTGGCGAGACGCAACCCCTGCTATATCAGCAGCAGCTTCACCATTTTGAATATAGGTAAGTAATTCAGCAAAAGCAACTTCTTCAGCCATAACCACATAATCAATAAAAGGATATTTTTCCAAAGAATATTTAGGCATAGATGAAAACCAGAGCCCTCCAAAGATTATCTTTGTATCAGGTAAAATATTTTTTATCCTTTGAGCTGTTTTTAGAAAATAGTGGATAATCCCAAATCCGCCATAGGAATGAAGCATGTCTCCAATTACTACTACTTCCGGATTTTTTTCTTTTATTAACTCAAACATTTTATCCATCTCTATCTCATGAGCCCGGCAATCAAGCACTTCTAGGTCATTAAAACCCTTCTCTCTAATAAATGCTGCCCATTGAGCATAAAGTTGGTTAGGACCTAGATGCTTTCCATGAGTTGCCCAAGCTCCAGTTTTAGGGGTTACAAATAATACTTTCATTTTTCCTCCTCTTTTAGGATTAAGTGATAAAAATTAAATCCTTATCCCTAATTATAAATTATCAATTATCATTTATCAGGATGATCCTGCTTAAATGGAATAACCGGTTTTGTCCAAGGTGTTTGTTGATTTATCACAGCAAGTTCAATTGGACAGACATTTAATGGCTGAGCCAAGGCAAACACCACTGTATCAGCTACTACTTTTGGTTCAATCAACCTCTCCGGAGAAACATTTTTTAGTTTCCCAGTTAAAGAAGTCCGGGTTACTCCTGGAAAAACAGAAGTAACTTTTATCCCGAAATCACGCATCTCCCAAAAAAGGCCTTTTGCAAAGCTGCGTAATGCTACCTTTAGGGAAGTATAGACAATAAAATTTCTTGGCGGCGGATCAACCATTACAGATCCAGAGGTAATATTTACAATATGGCCAAAATTGTTTTCTTTCATAATCGGCACAACCATCCTTGACAACATTACGTAGCTATAATAGTTAGTCCAGATAATTTTTTCTATATCTTCTTTAGGTTGGTTCCAAAAAGGATGCTGGCTTGATACCCCAGCCCCGTTAATTAAGATATCAATTTTGCCAAATTTATCTTTGGCTTTATTAACTAAATTTTCTAAATCTTCTTTTTTGGTAACATCACACCTAACTGTAATAATTTCAGAAAAGCTAGAAAATTCTTCTTCCAAAACTTTTAATTTTTCTTGGTTACGTCCAGCTAATATAAGTTTTATTTTTTTATCTACTAGTCCTTTAACTATATCTTTACCAATACCGCCTGTAGCACCGGTTACAAGCGCAATTTTACCTTTTAAATTACCCATACCATCCTCCCATTAAAAATGTTATTATTCAGCAAATACCTTTTTTAGGTTTATTAACTATTAAAGTTTTTTTAATTAAAACTGCTATAATTAAAATTAAAATTCCTACAGTTATAAAATGAGCTGAAAACCCCACCTTAGAGATAATCTTTCCGCCAAAATAAGTTCCCAAACCTCCTGAAATAAACCTTAAAGAGCTATTTAAACTAGATGCATCACGTAAATACTTATCGGGAAGCCCGGTTAAATATGATGATAAGCCCACATGATTAAAAGCCCAACCCATACCCCAGAAAATAATCAGAAAAAATATTGCTTGCGGCATGCCAATAGCTAAAGAAAAAAATAAAAATAAAAACATGCTCAAAAGCCCTAATGAAGCAATGTTGGATGAACCAAACCGAGCCGATAAAAACCCTCCGATACTTTCAGAAAAAATTGCAGCTATCGCTGAAATAGTTAAAGTTAAACTTACCAAAAATTGGTTAAAAGAGTATTTTTGAACTAAATATACTCCTAACCACTGATGAATGCTATGATAAAAGAAACTTAAAATAAAGATAAAGGAAAATAACCTTAATGCGCTTTTATCTTTAAATGTAGCAAAATAACTAATCTTAAACTTACCCCGATAGTCATGACTATCTAGATACTTTATACCAAAAAATAAAGCTGCTATCCCTAAACAAGCGGGAATTCCATAAATAAATCTCCAGGGTAAAATTCCGCTTAAAAAAACTCCGATGAGCCCTGACCCAAAACCAATTGAAAAAAATAAACCAACATGTTTAGGCCGTTCTTTATTATCACACTCTTTACCAATAGCAATCAAACTCAAAGGTATCAACGCCGAACCAAATATCCCCATACCTAACCGGCCCAAAAAAGCAGCTAATAAATGAAATGAAAAAGTAACCACCAAAGCAGAGCAAGAAAAAAATGCCAAGCAAAAAAGAAGAATTCTTTTTAGAGAGAATTTTCTACTTAAAGGACTCCAGATTAGAGCGCACAACCCATAAGGAAGCATGTAAATCCAAATTAACTTACCGACTTTAACCGGATCTTGGTTGAAATATTCTGCTAAAGTAGGTAAAAGCGCTGCTGTAGCCTGAACACTAAAAGAAAGAATAAAGGCCAAGCTAGCTAGAAAAAAGAAAGTACGTTTGTGTGTTGTTAGCATTTTACTTATCTTTTTCTATTTGTTCTTTAAAATTCTTTAAGTTTTTCTGTGAATGTTGATTTATAAGCTCTTCTGCTTTTTGATCATCAACTTTTGCATTTTTATCCATAGTAAAATCTTGAATCCAAGTCATCTCAACCCTTCGACCTTGCTCAGGGCGAGCCCCTTGAGGGCATTGACGGTAAAGCCAAATTATTTTCATATACTCAAAGGGAAACTTCGGATCTAACTTTTCAGCATAAGCAAATTTATTTTCTTTAAATAAAAGCCGGTATGACTTCCAACTATTTCCATTTTGATGGGTAAGCTGAAAAATAATTTTATTTGCTTCTTTTTCTAAAACCTCAGATCCTGTATACTCATCAAACAAATCTTTCCAACGTGAAATATCATTGCTGATTTCAAAAACCTTATCATAAGGTGCATCAATTACAATTGAATTAACAGTGTGTGCCATAAAAACCTCCTCTTTTTAGGATTAAGTGATATGGATTATGTGATAAGTAAATATTTATTTCCACTTACCCCTTATCTCTTAATCCTTAACCCTTTATTATTGCTACGGCCCTTGCCCAGGCAGCGCCGGTTTTTCTAATTCTAATTGGAAAACAAATAACCTTAAATCCATAATCAGGTAAATTACCTAAATTAGCAAGCCTTTCAATATGAATAAATTCTCTCTTTCTTCCGTGAAAATGAGCCGGCCATAAAAACTTAGGGTCACCTTTTTCTAAGAAATCTTTCATCATAAACTTATAGGGCCTGTCAATTCCCATAGTATCAACTCCAAATACCTTTATTCCCTTATCAAGCAAATAATCTATTGCTGATAAATCAAGGCCTGGATAATCTAAAAAATACTCCGGCCCGCCAAACAATTTATCAGACCCGGTATAAAGCAAGACTATATCTAGGGGTTTTAAAGTATAATTTATTTTTTCTAAACCTTTTTTTATATCGTCGGCTCTAATTACTTCTTCTTTTTTCTTATGGGTTAAATTTAATTTAACCCCATCTTTGTAACATAGCTCTAAAGGAATCTCATCAGCAGTTTTAGAAGGCCTGCCTTCGGAGCTGCTGCCATAATGAAAAGAATAATCCATATGAGTTCCGCTGTGTACTGATGAATAAATCATCTCAAGTGATAAAAACTCTCCTCCCGGCAATTGTTCTTTTTTTATTATCCTTTTACCGGCCTGATAATCTTTTTTCCCTTCAGGAGTCCGGGACATTATCACCTTATTCACTTTTTCCACGCCTTCTTTGTGTGAAGTGCGTTCTATCCTTAAAGGATGAACCTCAAAAGCTTGATCATCAATTGGTAAACTTAAATCTATTAAATTCATAATTATCAGTTGCCTTCTTTTTTTTGTTCAACTATTTTTACTATATCTTCCGGGGTTGAATCTTTGTTAACCTCATTAGCTTGGATTTTTGTGTCGAAATGTTTTCCTAAGGCTAGGCAAACTTCTACCATCTCTGTTGAATCAACACCGATTGATTCATATAAATTCTTTCCGTCGACAACCTCTTCTTCACCTACTTCTAAAGCTTTTGCAATCACTTTTTTTACTTCCTCTTTTATATTCATCTTACCTCCTTTTCTACTGCTAACACTATATTTATTCCACCTCTGCCTCTTGAGACAATCAATGCCTTATTTATCTCTTTTTCTACCGGCTTATTAGGTGTATAGTCTAGATCACAATATGGATCTTGCATCGAATAATTTATGGTAGGAAGCACCGTACTATTTTGCATAGAAAGTAAAGTAGTAATTAGGTCTAATGCAGTTTGAGCTCCCAGTAAATTCCCATACATACTTTTGGGTGCACTTAAAGCTATATCCTTGATTTTGCTCCCAAATACATTCTTTAAAGCTTGGGTTTCAAGATAATCTCCCATTTCAGTAGACTCAGCATCAAGACAGATATAATCAACATCCTCTTTTTGCCAGCCAGCATCTTTTAGGCATTCTTCTATAGCATATTCTAAGTTTTCTGGAGTAGGCCGGTATCTTGCATAGTGATAACCATCGGAAGAAAGCCCTATACCTTCTATATAGCCATAAATTGGAACTTTTCTTGTTCGCGCCTGAGCTTGACTTTCTAAAACAACTGTGCCTGAACCTTCAGCTAAAACTAAACCGTCTCGATATAAATCATAAGGTTTATAAGCCTCCTTGGGCCGGCTATTATTTTTTGATAAATCACCCCGGCAATTAGCTGATAATAAAGCATAAGGAGTAATTGGTGCTTCCATTCCTCCGGCTAATACGTAGTCATTCTTCTTTTCCTTAATTGTCTTTGCCCCATACCATAGGGCTAAAGCTGAAGACGCCTTATCAGAAACTGTGGTTTTGCTATAACCTTTAAATCCATAATAAATTGTAATTTGACCCTGAGGTGCGGCTGGAAACCAAGCTGATGCCATATACGGAGAGATACCATCTCTGCCTTCAATATACATATCCCTTAATTCAGTCTCAGCAAAAAGCCAACCACCTAAGGCATTACCCATAAATACTCCCACTCTTTCTTTATCGATATCATCTAAATTCATTTGCGAATCTACTATCGCCTGCTCTGAGGAAACAAGTGCCATATGAGAAAAAATATCAATCTTTTTGGTTAATCTTTTAGAAAGATGGGTGTAATAATCAAGCTGACTTACCTGGCCGGCAATATGTGAGGGATAATTTTTCGAATCAAACCTTTTTACCTCTTCTATAAAAGATTCTCCTTTTTTTAAATTAGCCCAAAAAGTTTCTTTTTTTAACCCGCAGGGAGAAACAACCCCTAAACCTGTTATGGCAACTTTTTCCTTCATTTATAAAACTCCTTATTATTTATTTCCATTTTTTAAAGACAATAGCTGAATGAATACCTGAAAACCCACTACTTGTTTTTAATATATACTCGGGCATTAACTTTATCTTTTTATTAGGAATATAATTTAAGTCACACTTTGGGTCTTTTTCTTCCTGATTAATTGTAGGGGGAAGATATCCTTTTTCAAAAACCATACAACACAAAACACTTTCAATTGCATTAGCCGCCGCCAAAGGATGGCCAATCATAGATTTAATTGAGCTAATTGGAATATCATAAGCAAAATCTCCAAAAACCTTCTTATAAGCATCAGTTTCAAAAACATCATTTTGACGAGTTGAAGATCCATGAGCATTAATATAGGCAACCTCTTGGTTTTTTATCCCTGCTTCTTTGATAGCATGCTCCATAGAAAGAGCCATGGGACGGCCGTCAGGAGGCAAGTCGGTCATATGGTAAGCATTGCAAGTAGTACCAAAACCTTTAATTTCTGCATAGATATGAGCCCCTCTTTTTTTAGCATGTTCAAGTTCTTCAATAATTAAAATTCCAGACCCTTCAGAGATAACAAAACCATTACGTTTATTATCAAAGGGGCGGCTTGATTTGTAAGGCTGATCATTTTCTTTGGCTAAAACATTAACTACATCAAAGGCGCCGAAGGTAACTGGAGTAATCGGAGCTTCACTGGCTCCGGCGATAATTAAATCTTGCCGGCCATCTCTAATCAACTCATAGGCGAAACCTAATGAATCAGTCCCAGCGGTACAACCAGTAGAAATTGTTGTATTTATCCCCCGGGTACCGTAGAGAGCAGAAATTTCAGCACTGGGAGTATTAAACATTGCCGCATCATAAAGATATGGCCTCCCTTTTCTGGGATCAATTGGGTTTTTGCCCCAATCAGTAACTAACAAAAACTCTTCTTCCATGAAACGAGTTCCACAAATAGCATTAGCTAAAATAACCCCTGCTCTCTTTAAATCTAATTTTGAGAAATCTATTTTTGCATCTTCAACCGCCTGCTTTGCAGAAGCTAGGCCAAACTGAACATAGCGATCCATTCGATACGCATCTTCTATGCCAAAATTTTTAGGGTCAAAGTCAAGATCTTGAGAAGCGATCCTTGAATTAAATAAACTAACATCAAAATTCTCTACTTTTTCTATGCAAGGCTTACCTTCGATCAAATTATTATAGAATTCTTCTTTTTCTTCTCCTGCAGCTGATATTACACCAATACCTGTTATAGCTACTCTACGCATTGTTAATACTCCTTGATTCATAATGGGCTGGGACAAGCCCAGCCCCTACATATTTATTTTTCTTTTCTTCTTACCTTAAATACAATGTTGCCGCCATCCGGACAAGTGACTGTATCTATAGAGTTTTTATTTTCCATGAAAGAAAATTTTGCTCCAAAATTTAGGGCAAAAGCTGCCGGAAAAAGCGTATGCCAGGCTGCCCCGCAAAATTCGGGAATGCACTTAAGCCCTTCTATATCCCACTTATGGCCAACTTTATATTTATAAGCACACCTTCCCTTTGCCTTAACTACTTCTACTTCCATTTTTTTAGGGTTTGGCCCTTTATGATTCGCATCTTTGGGAATAAATTGAACCTTACCATCTCTGTCCAGTAGTTCAACTAAAAACTCGGCCTTTCCTCCGTCAGGGCAAGTAACCTTTAATGATTTTTGGTTTTCCATAAAGGGGAACCTGGCTCCAAAACTTAAAGCATAAGCGGGCGGAAAAAGTGAATGAGCAAGCCCCAGGCAAAAATGTTTAGGAGGATGGGTAAAATCTCCTAAAATTAGCTCATCACCTTTTTGGTAACCATGATAACACTCTCCAAACACACCTGTGCAAGTTACTTTTAACTTTGGAAATGGAGTTTTGATATCAGCACAATTAGCTGATAAATAATTTTCATTTTTGTTTTTCATTCTCTGCTCCTTTAATTTCTAATAATAATTCATTTTCTGATAAAAAACCTTCCTTTTCGACTCTATGGACTAAACTAACCATTTTTTCATTCAAAGGTGCTTGTTGATTATTATTTTTTGCCAAGGCAACAACTTCACCATTTATATAATCAATCTCTGAAGGTTTACCTCTTTTTATGCTTTGTAGTAGAGACCCATATAAAGGTTCTTTACTTAAATTAATCATTATCTTTGAAAAAAGAGAAGCTGCATCCTCAAGCGGCATTGAAACCAAGCCTTCAATCCTTTCTTTAGGATAACTAGGTAAACTTTCTAAACTAATCCCGGCTTGACTGATAAGTTGATAAGCTTCCTTATTTAATTTAATAGCTAATTTAGCAATCTCTGGGTTTCTAAAGGCTTCCTGCATTGATTTACCTAATATAGCCGGTATACAATTATTAAGATTTATAAATAATTTAAGGTATTTAGCTCCTTTAATATTTTCAGAAAGTTTTAAATTAAAAGAATTTTTTAAAACTTTTCTTATTTTTTTCTCTTTTGCAACCTTTTTGTCAAAAATATTTCCCATGATAAGATCTCCGGAAAAATTAGAAACAACTTTATTTGGCGAATAAAAAGTTGCCCCAAACATTACAATAGTAGTTATAATTTTTTCAGCCGGAAAAAACTTAACCAAAATGCTTTCTGCCCTGAGGCCATTTTGAGTAGAAATTACTACAGCATTCTTTAGATAATCAATATTTTCTTTTATTATTTCTTCTAAATCATTAATTTTAGTAGAAACAATAGCTAAATCTACTTGTTTGGTTAATTTAGTATCAATTTTAACATTAATCTTTTCTTCTTTATTGGAATCTTTAATTACTAACCCTTCATTTTCTAAAGAATCCACCTGATAGCTTCTAACTATTCCCAAAACATCTTCTAATTCCTTAGAAAGATGGCCTAAAAACAAACCTCCAATTGCGCCACAACCTAAAACTGCTATTTGCATGATTTTCCCGATTTTTTTATATATTTTGAATAATCAATATTAAGATGGTCAAACAATCTTTTCATCATTTCATAAAAAGCAGGCGGAACCTCTTGAAAGAAAGCTTTAATTAAATCTTGATCCTCAACAAGCGATGCTTGACGAGAAGATGCTAAATCTTCTGCTTTTTGGTATACCAGTTTTTCTGCAATTGCTCTGTGAAATTGAGGCAAAGATTGGATAACCTTATCAAACATACTTTTAGCTGAACTATCCCACTTTATTTCCATTTACTCTCCTTATAGATTATCAATTGTTTTAAAAGCTATCTCTATCATCTTCAACTGACTTTCAAAAAACTTGTAGTTATTAAAGCCAAGCTCTCCTGTAATCAAATTATCAGAAACTGAAAGTATAGCGGCTGTTTTTCTCTTATAAAGATTAGCGAGAGTTAGAAATGGAGATGTCACCATATCAACCCCAATAGCTCCTTTTTTAATATAAGAATTCACTATCTCTTTTGTTTCTTTAAAAAGAGCATCCGTTGTCCAAACCGGGCCTTGATGAACCGAATAATTCTCAGAGGCTACCTTCTTAATCACTAAATTAGTTTCTTTATCTGCCTTGGGTACAAAATCATCATCCACATAATATTTAGTTGCACCGTCACCCCTGATAGCTTGATCAACTAAAATGTAATCTCCTATTCCGATATCTTCTCTTAGAGCCCCGCAAGAACCTAGCCGGATAAAAGTTTCAACTCCTCCTACAGCAAGTAGCTCTGTAACAAAAGCAGAATCCGGAGCGTAAAACCCTCCATTGCCTACTGTAACTTTTTTACCTTTATAACTTCCTGTCCAAAAAGTATACCCGAGAAAAG
>JAIPHS010000015.1 GCA_021735105.1 Candidatus Omnitrophota bacterium | reverse complement strand
AGCAATCTCGGGGACAATTTCTATAGTGTGGTTTGCAGTGTTGTTTTTGTAGCCAAGGGGAGCAAAGCCGGGGTATTCGCCGCGGCGCAGTTTCTGCCTAAAGCCGCGATGGACATTTTCAGAAAGGCTGTCTACAAAGTATTTAGACTGGCCAAAGATTATCGAGAGCATAAACTTTCCTTGGGCTGTGTTTTCGAACTTGTAGGTCGGAAAACGTAAATCCACCAGCTTTTCAATATCGGTTAAGTAGATGATTTTTCCGCCATCCATTGAGTTGCGCGCCAGCCGGTCAGGATGCCAGGCAAGGATTGCATTTGCTTGGCCGCGTTTAAGCCTTCGGACCATTTCATTAAAGACTAAGCGGCCGGGCTCTTTGGCGGTTTTTGCTTCAAACAACTCATCGGCTACAGTTAACTTTTCTCTTTTAGCATATTCTCTTAGTTCGGTAAGCTGAGCTTCAATAGAGAGGACTTGTTTGTCTTCTGCGTCCGTGGATTTGCGGGCATAGATAAAGTATTTGTTCATGAGGGCCTCCTTCTGAAAAAAAATTGGCGGCTGCCGGTTTATAATTTTTGAGCTTTGGGTTCTCAAAAATTATAAACTCACATAGCAACCAGTTAATTAAAAAGATTGGCGCAAAAATGTATATTTTTGATTTGCGTAAGCAAAGCGAACTTCCGGCTCTCCGGCAAAAAGTTTAAATTTTCTCTGGCTAAACCGTATTCTTTTTTGGCCGAAAATCTCCCAAATAAAAAAACGGGTTCCCTTTGGGACAAAATTCGTGATTACTTTATTTCTCAATCAACATAAGAATACGTTGCGCCCTCTGGTTGTCTTTTCCGCCCTGCCTCCGCTTCCTGAACGTCAGCTCCAGCAGGGCTTGGTTGTTGGCCAAGCACCATTCGCCTCAGCTGGGGCTTCGGCTCATTTGCCGGCCGCCTGCCTGTCCCTCCGAAGCTCCACTCCTTAACGCTCGAAAAGCGTAGGAGGAGGCCGGCCGCCTTGGTGGTAGTTTGATAAGTTATAGCGGCTTGTCCCCTTGACAAATAACCAGTTGTAGAAAGCACGGTTGTCAAGGGCTGCGGCCTCACATCAATTTCCTTATGCATAAGCAACATTTTATTTAGCAGGAGTTCAGCCGCATCCGCCTTCGCTTCCTGAACGTCAGCTTCGGCGGCCAAGCCTCTGCCAATATTGGTGGTTTATGCCTAAATCCAAAAAACATTCCTGGCCCGAAAAAAAATATTAATAATAAGATCCTTCGATTCCCCTTCGCTCGGCTTTCGCCTCGCTCAGGGTCTCTCAGGATTTCCCGTTTTACGGGACCCCGCTAAATAAAAAAATAAGGAGCGGGGAATTCGACTAATCCCGACGTGCCGTCGGGAAAGTCTCATTGAAAATCTGGAAGAAAAAATACATTTGCCGTAGAGGGTGTAAAAAATTTTCTTAAGTTTTTCTCTTTTTTAAAATTACGCATAGTGGTACAATATTCTAACTGAAGTATGGTAAAAGTAGCCCTACAAAAATAATACTACAAGAGTAGTAATAGGTCAAGCAAGATGTTAGCAGAAAGAGTCAGAAAATTTCGCAAAGAAAAAGGCTGGTCTCAGCAGAAGTTGGCTGAGAAAACCGGTCTTTCCTTCAATGCAATAACCAAAATTGAGCAGGGGAGAGCAGAATATCCAAGATTGAAGACCTTAATCAAATTGGCGGATGTGTTTGGGATGAGTATTGATAAGTTGGTGGGGAGGAAGTTATAGATAGAGAGGTATCAAGAGTCAATATCTAAGAGATGAAACATTAAAAAATTTAAGTTTATCCAAGCAGATTTTACCTGTTGCTAATAATGTATTTGATATAATTAGAGATGGGGAAAGCCAATAAAGTATAATAAAAATAAATATAGATTTCAAATTTCAAAGACATCGGATTGATAAAATATCAGAATCAAAAATTTTAGATGAACTCGCGCAAGTTGCTAGATATCAAGATTTACTAAGAAATTTAGTAAATTAAAACACGCAGTACATAGTTTGAAAATCCGGAGGGTATAATGGAAAAAGACGATATAAAATTGTTAATAACAGACTTTGTCGATTTGTTATTACCAGAGTTAACACCATACGAAGCATCTCTATATCTATATCTAGTAAGAAATTCGATTCTTCGTAATGGATCTCAAAAGATCAGAATCGGGAAAAGGACAATGGCACAGGGGTATGGAGCAGGTTCTCGTGGAGCCAAAACGAATTATGCTCATATGACAAAAATAGTTTCTTGTTTAGAAGAAAAGGGATGTATTTCTATAGGGGATACAACAAGAGATGGGACGGAATATATAGTAAAATTCCCACGTGATATCCCTACAGTAATAGAAAAACTTGCTACTGTTCAATTGGCAGAGAAAGAAGATGATTATTTTACAGATCCAGCAAAGCGAAAAGTTATATTTGAAAGAGATAAATGGATATGTCAATATTGTGGAGAAGAAGTAACAAAAGATAATGCGACCCTTGACCATTATGTCCCTCAGTCAAAGGGCGGTAAGCATACCAAAGAAAATCTTCGTACTTGTTGTCTTGTTTGTAACGGTATAAAATCGGGCAAAATCTATGAGGAAGCAGCTCCATATATTTTGAAAAATATTCAAGAGAGGAGAAAAAGAAAGAATGGTAAGCACAAAAAATAGAAAAAGGAGTCAGATCCTTTTCTTCTCTTATTTCTTTTCTACCTTTAATTATTTAGGTCAAGTTGTAATATTTGAGCTTTAGATGTAAAGGTGGTAAAATTTAAAATATACGATTATGAAATGGAAAACTTTCTTCCAAATTTGTCTACTAATTATTCTTGCCGGTATTGCTCTGTGGATTGTTTTACACTTAACAATTCCTAAATATAAATCTTCAATAAATAAACCTGGATATAAATTTAATAAAGTAACAGGGGAATGGACAAAGGAGTAATTCTCTATAACAAGAATTATAAGAATAGTTTTTTTCAAACTTAACTAATTTTTAGTAATATGAGTAAAAGTATAAAAGCAAGACCACATTTTTTTATAATATTAAGCTGCACGATTTTTTTTTGTAATTACTATAACTTATCCTCAAATAATAGATGAGTTTTTAAAAAAAATCGATCCCACTCTTTTGCAAGGAATAGGAGCAGCAATAATAGCAATTTATATTCCAGTAATAATTATAGTTTTTTCTAATATATACAAAAATAGGGATGAGGAATCTAAAGATCTGGCTATACTTGATTATTATGTTGTTTTATATCATTTCTTTAATTTTAAAAAATTCATTTTATGGGTTGCTTTTCTTTTTTTACCCCCGTTTTTTTGGGTAATTCCGATTTTATGGATCAGAATAATTTTGCTATTGGTTTTTTCAGCAGGTATATTCTTTACTATTGCTCTTTTGTTTAAACTTTGGCTTTGGCTTAAGGGAGTTGAAAAGAACGAATATAGAAAGACATTCCTTAAAGATGAAAAGGATTTTTCTATTTTAAGCCGGGCTTGGTATTCGATATTCGATTCTAAGCAATTAACGTCACAGCAAGAAAATGAGTTTTTCTCCATTTTTAAAAGGCGCGTTAAAGGCTATAAGGAAGAAAATGAATTTCGTTATATAGCACAGCTGTTGTTCTATTTTGAACAGTTTTATGACAATAGATCATTAGAGTTAAACTTAGCCACCAAGGATGTTTTGCAATATTTACTTAAATTATATTGTATTTTTTGGCAGACAGAAAAGGATGACAACAAAGACAAAACTGTCTTATATTTAATCAAGCGTCATTTAAAAAATATAGTAAGAAAGAACTGGGATGCGTTGGTCAAAAATAAATACACATCGTCATTTATTATGTCTTTTGTTGAGCATGTAAAACAAAATGTTCAAAAAGAAAAATACTTAGAGGATATTTTAAGTTTTTTCTTTGATTTAATTTCAGAAAGAATTCCTGTTGATTTTACCCGTCATGATTACGAAGATTATCTAACTATACCTGATTATTGGAAGATTACTGTTAATAATTTGAAAGATTCTTCAAAAAATTTAATCCCGAAAATTTTTTTAGATAACTATATGAATAAAATGAAATATCGAATAATGAGAGAAGGCGAAACAGAAAAGTATGATTATAGATTTGATGAATTTACAATGTTTTTATTTCCTAAAATTGATCCAATCAAATGGGGAAGAGTATTTATTATATATTGTTACGGAATAAGAAGTGGACAGATGGGATTAGCTATAGAGAAAAAATGGAATATCGGAAAAATAGGAAGATCATTTGCTTTTACTGGTAATAATATTGAAGAGGAAATAAAAAAACGCGATGAAGAAGAAAAGATAGAAACTCTTGAATTGTTCAGAATAGTTTACAATAATCTTTTTAGCAAAGATAGAATAAATTATTACTTAGACCAATTAAAAGACATCAAACCAGATACCCCAATGAATGAAAAGCATTATGAAGTTATAAAGCGTACATTAGAAGAACTTAAATTCTATTTAGAAAATGTAGAGTAGTTACGAATAACAAATTACTTTTTAGTACTGTAAGGAAAGGATAATTAATAATATGGGAAAATGGTATATTATTTTTATAATTCCAGTTGTACGATTTTTGTTAAATATAAATAATTGCCTCTATCTTCGTAAGGCACTACGTTTACATGGCGATTTCTTAAGGGGAAGATTAGAAGGTGCAAAAGAAAAAGAAAAGAAAAAAGGGAAGAAGGCTTTTAAATGGATTGAAGCGAATCAAATGGAGATAAAAAGGCGAGTTTTAAATTCTGGCGCCAAAGGACAAATAAAATCATATATGAAGCCTGTAGGGTTAGGTTATGGAAAGCCAGAACACGTAAATCCTCTTGATAACTTATTATTTTTGAATGAAGATATCTTGGAATCAGCGCGAAGTACTATATCTCTTGCAAAGGGACATTATTGGACACAAGCTTGGTTAAGTTTTAATCCTTTATTCTGGCTTGAGATGATCGTTTTTCTTCCGAGAGAAATCTCAAAAATGATAAAGTTCGACAAATCATCTAAGTTAGTCCAGAATGTAATTCAAATAGTTCAATTGGTTTATTGGGGCATTTCAATTCTTTATATTATAAAGCTTTTGAATAAATAAATTTCATTTAAAAAACTATAATATAAAAAACAATGAATCTATGAATACTTTTGAGATTATTTCAATAATTTTTAATATTATATTTGGAGTTATTGCTGCAATATTAGCTGTTAAAAACTATAATCTCAACAAGAGAATTCAGCAGTTTACTCATTATAAAGATAGGAAGCTGATATTTGATAAAGTCAGTGAATATGTAGCAAATATTATAAGCTATGGGGCTATTGAAAATGATTACATATTAGAGTTTAATAAAGCAATGAAAGATGTAGTTTTTTTATTTGATAAAGCATTAAAGAATATATAGACCAATTGTATAAAAATAGCCTTAAACTCGATCAAATAAGTAAAGAACTAGATAAAACGAAGAATCAAGAACAGCGTGTAAAACTTATAAAAAAAAGACGTGAGATTTTTGAGTGGTTTCAGAAACAGCTAGATAATAAAAACAAAAAATTTAAAAAATATCTTAAAACTACTTAATACTACTTTCTAAATTGATAAATTTATTTTGTATTTCCATCAAATTTTTTCTCAAACAATTTAACCAAGAATTATGTTATTTTCCGAATTGTGGTAAAGGCAACTTTTAATAGATTTGATCGCTTTTCTATTTTTTTTACATTGTTATTATGAATTCAAATATACTAGATTTAGATGATCCATCGACTTACGCAGAAGAATATAAGCAAATACTATATCCTGAGGAAATTTTGCCTATATTGAAAGATGATTTTGAAGGCCCTCAAGAAATATTTAAAAAAAGTCCTGAGGATGTAACAAATCCTACTATCAAAAAGCTACGATACAAATGTGATGAAGTATTTAAGAGGAACTATGTTTATGTTATGGCATATCACGCCTGTCGCACTACTGATCCAAATGAATATTGTCGTTTAGGCTTACTAACATCTTCTCGAGAAAGGCTCGAAGCAAAAGCCAGAGACATCTTTACAGGTATCCAAAATCTTGATAGGGCCATTTCTGAAGCAGCAACATATTTTCGACTATACGATGAAAGTATTAGTATGTATACATCGGCAAAACTTGCTTCCGCAACATATCTCAATGAAGGTAGTCATTACCTCAGAATGGTTGCTGCTAATCTTGGAAGAGAGGGTGAGCAGAGATTGTCTATTAAAAGCCAAGGATCAAAACCCATTTTTGTGAAATGTAAAATTCCTGTTTCGTGGTTTGAAGATGTTGCTATTGTAAAACAATACTCCAAGCTTTACCTTTATAGAACTTCTTTAATTAGAAAGTTTATATGGGATAGAATCTATAGTGGAGAATCATACGTAGGCTTTCCAGAATCTTTAGTTGTTTTTAAAGCGATTTCGCCAGAAGATATCGTTTCAATTCTTAGTGCGGATGTTTGTGATAATTGGAGAAAATGATTTAACAATAAGGAAATAGGAGCAACGACTATTTTTTAAGAATTAATTAATACCACCAGATTCTTCAGACAGAAAGGCGAATGTTTATAAAATGCTGTCGCTGGTTGAGGACTAAGAAACGTAGCTCATAGCTCATGGCTGATAGTAGAAAAGATATAGATTTTTGTTTCAGATAAGTCAAATGGTATAATTTAATTAGACTACAACAAGAAAATATTACTAAATATATAGCACAAAAAGTATGAAGAAATTTATAATAGAGGGTTTTGATAGTAAGAGGGAGAATTTCCAAAAAGCTGTTGAGGCAGAAAACCAAAAGGAAGCTATTAAAAAAATCCAATCAGAGGGTTTATACGTTACTTCTGTTAAAGAAGTTGATATAATCCAAGATAATAAAGAAGATGAAAAAATTGTTAAGCAGAAGGATGAATCTATAAAACAAGTAGTGAGTATAATTACTGTAATAATAGAAAGATTAGAAATAATAATAACCTTATTATTTGTTTTTATTGGTTTATTGGCTGGTATGCATTATATTGCAGTAATAATTATCGCAGGGGTTGTATATTGGTTGAGTGAAAAAGCAGCAAATTTAATTCGTGGATATTTTGCTGAAAGAGCTGAAGAGGAGGCTAGAATCGATAAAGAGAATGAAATAAGAGAATTTAATGAAAAAACCCGGGAGCAACATCTTTATGTTAAGAAAAAATATAAAAACCTAAATCCTGAAGAAATTGCTGTTAGTAAAGAAATAGAAAATGAAAGGATTCCTATAGAGATAGATCCCGACATATATTTTGAGAATGGAAATTTAATAGATGAACTTGGAATTGAATATATGACAGGAGAAGGAATAAAACAACTTTTATTAACCGAACTTCATGGATATGATTACGAAGAAGCAGAAGAACTTATCAAAACAGCACAAAGAGCTGAAAGAAGAGAAAAGCTAAAGAGTGTCAAAAGAAAAATAAAGCAAAAAACTCAAGAAGAATATGGGAATATTCCTTCCGATAGCAGAGAACCTATCCCTGAAGAAGTTAAGAATCAAGTCTGGAACAGAGATGGAGGAAAGTGCGTTAAATGTGGCAGCAAAGAAAAGTTAGAATTCGATCACATAATACCCATCTCAAAAGGAGGGGCTAATACAGCTCGCAATATCCAATTACTTTGTGAGAGATGCAACAGAGAGAAAAGTAATAATATAGGGTAGTAACCTTTAATATTTTATTAAAATGTCCGATGACTTTTTTAGTGAATTCTTTTTAGGCGGAGCAGATGAGTTAGTAAATAGCCAAGAATGTCCTCATTGCGGCTATACTTTCTATCTCGATCAAAAGCTAGAGTGGATAGACAAAGAAAATAATATTTGCAAATGCCCTAATTGTGGAAAAGAGGTAGAGATTGATTAAGAATGTAATGTAATTGAATAAAAAAGGACAGATTTATTTTTCAGAAAGACAACTAACACCGCCAGATTTTTCAGATAGGAAAGCGAATGTTTATAAGATGCTACAAATAACCAAAGATTGATTTATGTATTTTAACTAAAAACAGTTTTGGCGAAGCATATTATGACTAATACTAGAGATAAATTAAATGAAGCAAAATTTTTTCTACTAGAAATAAAAAAGGTGGTTCCTCATCCTAATAAATTTAGGTATATGCTGACAGCTTTTTTAGCAGCGAGTCGTAGTATTACTTTAATTATGCAAAAAGAATTCGACAAAAAATCAGGTTTTTCGGATTGGTATAATAAAAAAGAAGAAGAAATGAAAAAAAGCCCAGTTTTAAAATATATACTCAAACGACGGAATCTTGCCCTTCATCAACGACCTGTATTGCAATATCCAATTGGGATTAGCGAGACGATTACGGATCAAAAAAGAACAAACATTGTTCTTACGGGAACAGGAAGCAGCATTGCTTCTTCATCTGTTTATTTTATGTCCTTTTCCAGATTAAAACCGATATCAGGAGCGAAATATTATTTTGATGATTTTATGAATAGAGAAAAAGATGTAATTAGTATATGTAAAGAAACTATAATGATAATAGAAGATATAGTTGATGAATGCGAAAATAAATTTTATGAAGGCGGTTCAGAAGATTTCGATTTTAAATAATTAATGTGAGAATAAAAAATGAAACCCGGCGACATTCTTTTATTTAAAGCGGAACGTAATTTTATCTCTCGGCTTATTGCTTGGGGGACGGGGAGTAAGTATTCACACGTTGCAGTATGTGTTTCGCCTAAGATGAATCTGGCGATTGAGGCAATTGCAAGAGGCGGGATAAGGGCAAGAGATATAAGAAAGATTCCTAGGGATTACGATATCTACAGAGTAAAGGAAGATTATTCATACAACCTAGATGGCGTTATTTCCTACCTTGTAGATAAACTTAATGAAAGATATGATTATCCCGGCGTTATCTGGTTAGGATTCATAAAGCTACTTGCAAAGATTGGCTTGCCTTTTAAGGTTACAGCTAACAATTGGCAGAAGAGGCGAGATCACTTCTGTTCAGAACTCTGCTATGAAGCATTCTTTCATGGCGGAGGGCTGGATATTGTGCCAGATATGCCAGAAGCTAATATAACCTCACCGGCAGATATATCTAATAGTTCGGTTATAGAGGCTGTAAAATAACCAATTCCCACCTTCAAGGTAGGAAAATCCTACTATCCTAAAATATTTTGTAAATATTAGTGTTTGTAGGTATAATATTTTATAAGTTCAAGGGGTAAATGAATTATGAAGCATATTTTAATTGTTGATGATGATCTATTAATTGTTCGGACTTTAAAGAGGCTTCTGAGCAAGGAAAAATATAAAGTTACTACTGCTTTGGGTGCAGAAGAAGCACTGAACTTAATAAAAGAAAATGATTTTGACCTGATAATATCAGATATCAAAATGCCTGGGATGGATGGGGTTGAGATGGTAAAAAGAATTAGAAAGTATCTGACAGAAAATGAAAAAGAGCCAATCCCTGAGATATTTATTACTGGTTACGCCAGAGAAGATATATACCAAGATGCTTTAGCTTTGAAGGCAGCTGCTTATGTGGAGAAGCCTTTTGATATGAAATCGTTGCTGGAGGCAACCAGAGAAAATATAAAGAATTAATTTTCCTTATAAATTTTATATAATGGCCCAAAATGCCTTCAAGCACCTATCAAATAATTTCGAAGATTTCTTCTATACCAGAATTATCAAGCCGATATTTTTTACCAGCCGCCTGGGCAGAAAAACCATGTTTGGTTATGCTGACTCCGGGCTAAACTTCGACCATATCTATAGGAATGAAGCTAAAGGCTATACGCGTTTTGGTAAATTAGTAGACAGGGTGCTTTTGAGCCTACCGGCTTGCCGGGCAACCCGGCACAGAAAAGAAAGGGTAATCGATATTTTAAGAAAAGAAATCGATAAAAATATTTCCAAAGATAGAAAAACACGCATAGTAGATCTAGCTTCGGGGCCGGCAAGGTATTTGGTTGAGTTAATAACAGAAGACATTGAAAAGAGTGTAGAGGCACTTTGTTTGGATATCAACCCTCATTCACTTAGCTACGGAAAAAAATTGCCGGAAGACGGCCGATTCTTTATAAAAAATCAAATGTTTTAAGGTTAGGCTTGCATCACCGCCGGCTTTCTGAAAAAAAACATTGGCGGCCTAATGTAGTTGTAGCTTCCGGTTTTTATGAGTATATTGATGATAACCTGTCTTTATCTACTTTAGAGATGATAAAGGAGTCTTTGGATAAAAACGGGCTTCTTTTGCTTATCACCCAACAGGGCAGCCCCAACAGAAAACTAATTGAGAAAATCGGGATGACCCAATCAGGCAAAAAATGGATATTATTTTACAGAAAACCGGAGACTATTACCGGCTGGTTAAATAACTTAGGCTATAGGGACATTGATGTTGAAATAGACCCTTGGAAGATGTATGTTTTTTACAAGGCAAGGTGTAATTAAAGATGAAAAAGGATAAGCTACCGGATTTAGTTATTGGCGATATGGTAATTAACCCTCCGATTATCCAAGGGGGGATGGGAGCAAGAGTTTCGTTGTCTTCTTTAGCCAGTGCAGTATCTAACTGCGGCGGTTTAGGGGTAATTGCAAGTGTTGGTTTGGCTTCAGGTGATGTTCCTGAGGATCAGTACGAAGGACAGTCTTTAGAAGGATTGAGAAGCGAAATTAGAAAAACCAAAAAATTAACACAGAAGCCGTTTGGGGTCAATATAATGTTTGCTTTGACAAACTTTGAGTCACTGGTCAAAATTTCTATCGAAGAAGGTGCTTCTGCTATTATTTCAGGAGCAGGCCTTCCTTTGAATCTGCCTTCCTTAACCGAAGGCTCAGATATTAAACTTATCCCGATAGTTTCATCAGGCCGGGCAGCTTCGATAATTTTGCGGGTCTGGAAAAAACGTTACAACCGCCTTCCGGATGCGATAGTTGTTGAAGGCCCTCTGGCAGGAGGGCATCTGGGCTTTAACTACACAAAGGCAGTAGGTATTGAAGAAGTTTCTTTAGAAGATATAGTAACTGAGGTTTTAAAAGTACGAGAAGATTATCAGGCTAACAATAATAAAATACCTGTTGTTGCAGCCGGAGGCATTTTTACCGGCAAAGATATAGCAAAAATGCTTAGAATCGGGGCAAGCGGGGTTCAGATGGCTACCCGTTTTGTGGGGACAGAAGAATGCGATGCCCATCCAAAGTACAAGGAAGTATATCTTAAGAGCAAAGAAGATGATATCGTTGTAATTTTAAGCCCGGCCGGGATGCCGGCAAGGGTAATTAAAAACGGCTTGGTAGAAAAGATTCAGGCCGGAGAAAAACTAAAGTTTAAGTGCCCTTTCAGGTGCCTAAAAACCTGTGATCCTTACGCGGCAAATTACTGCATTGCAGATGCCCTAATAAATGCTTACGGGGGCAACTTATCCGAAGGGTTTGCGATGTGCGGGGCTAACGCATACCGGGTAAAGAAAATAGTTTCTGTTAAAGAGCTTATGAATGAGTTAACCAGCGAAGCCATAAAGGAATATTATGGATAAAAGCCCTTTGCGAGGCGTTGTTTTATTTGGCGATAGCGTATTGTTTGGTACAGGAGCCAGCCACAGGAAATTTGGCTGCGGAAGGATTTTAAGAAGCCTAATTGATGTACCGGTAATTATAAAAGGCAGAAACAAGGAAACTTCAAGAGACGGCCTAAAAAGAATTCAAAGAGATGCCTTAGAAGAAGATAAGGCCTCTCATGTGATTATTTTATTCGGCAACAATGATTGTAAGCTTATTGATTATGATAAAGCAATTGTAGGCACAAAAGAATATGAAAGAAATTTAGTTGAGATGGTTAGGCTTGCCAAAAGCAAAAACAAAGTACCGATTATCTCAAACCTTCAGCCCATTGATTCTGGCCTGTTTAGAAAAACATTACCTGATATTGCTAAATTAATGGTAGAGATTACGCCGTATGAGGGGCAGAAAAAATATAGTGATATCTGCAACCAGATAGCCGCATCAGAAAATATTGCATTAGCCGATATCAGATCCAGCCTTGAAGATAATCTCAAAGAAACATTAGCAGCCGATGGTATTCATCCCAATGACGCCGGCCATAAAATAATTGCTGAGGAGTTTTTGCATAAACTAAAATCTTAAAACTATGATGCCAGTTGTTTACCCATTTGCGATGTGTTTAACTGCCGTGGGAATATTCTTCCTCGGCCTTTTTGTTTTTTTAAAAAACTGGGATCATGAGATAAACAAGACTTGGTTTTATTTCTGCCTTAGTGCCAGTATCTGGTCGTTTGGATACTTCCTTACGATGATTCCAAGGTTTTCTTTATCTCAAGCTTTGATTTTTAGCCGCATATCTCATACCAGCGGTGCTTTGATTCCTGGTTTTTTCTTTCATTTTGTCCTTGCCTGGTTAGGGTTTTCTCAAAAGTTTAAAAAACTTATCAAGGCTTGTTATTTATTCTGTGCAACCATAGCAGTACTTTCCTTAACTCCTTTTGTAGTTATTACCTTAACGCAAAAATTAACTTTTGAGTATTATCCGGTAGGCAGGATAGGTTATGTAATTTATGTTACTAATTTTATCGGATGGGTAGTGCTGGCTCATTATTATTTATTTCGAGAATACAGAAATTTTACCCCCTACAGGCGGAACCAAATTAAGATATTTACTATAGGAACAGTTGCCGGTTATATCGGAGGCGCTTCCTGTTTTCCTTTAATATTCGGGATAAAGATACCGCCTTACCTTAGCGTTTTAATGCTTTTTTATGTATTTACATCAACTTACGCAATTGTTAAATACCATTTAATAGATATTAGAATTGCGGCTGCCCGGGCGGGTATTTTTATTGTTATTTATTTTTTAGTTTTGGGTATACCTTATTGGTTAGGGTTTAAGCTGGCAGGTAAAGGAGTTTGGCTGATTCCTGTTACCTTGATGGCAATATTGGCAAGCTTAGGCCCCTTTATCTATAGTTACCTGCGCAAGAGAACCGAAAACGTTCTTTTATCTGAGCAAAGGCGTTACCAGCAAGCTTTAAAAGGATTTGCTTCAACTCTCATTTTTATCAGGGATGCAGAAAAACTTTTAGAGAAAGTTTTAGAAGAGCTAATGAATTCAGTTAAGCTTAATTTTTCTGCAATCTACCTAAAAGAAAACAACAGTTTCGATTTAAAGAGCAAAAAAGTAAATGACAGCCCTAACCTTCCTTCCAAAATAAAAACAAACAGCAGTTTTATAACTTCTTTAAAGTCGAGCCAGCCCGTTTTGGGGGATTACCTTCCTGGTTTAGGCGATAATTTAAAAGTGGGCCTGGCTTGCCCTTTGTTTTTAAACAGAAAGCTTTATGGATTGCTTATTTTAGGGACCAAACAGAAAGGGAAGATTTTTACAGATACTGACGTTGATGCTTTTAGTGTTGTTTCCGCTCAAGTCTCTTTGGCCTTATCAGAAATCTACTACTTCAAGGAGTACCAGAAAGCAACCGAGCAGCGCCACAGGCTGGAATTAGAAAAGACCCGCTTAGAGAGTGCTTTCCAGATTGCCGAAGCCTACCGCCATGAGTTAGGTAATATTATAAATGTAATATCGATGTCTCTGATGAACTTAAGTAGTGTAGGTGGGGTTGAGCCGACAAAAGAAGATATTGAAATGACAAGGGCCGCTATCAGTAACAACGTAAAAAGAGCTAACTATATCTTCAACGCAGTAAGCAAATACAATGAGAATTCAGATTCTCAATTTCAGCCACAAAAGTTAGATAAACTAATAAACGGTACTTTGGAAGAATACAAAGAACAAATAGATAAACAAAATATTAAAATAGACTTAAATTTAGAAAAAGATATAAAGATAAAAGCTAACAATAACCTGCCTTATGCCTTAGGCTACCTAATAAAAGGAGCTATTACTGCTATAGATTATACAAAACCAGAAGAAAAACTAATCAAAATCCAGCTTACCAACAAGAATAAAGAAGCTGTATTAGAAGTTTCTGATACAGGCGGAGACGTTAATCAAGATAAGGTATATCAAGGCGTAGGTATAGAGCGAGGCAAAGAAGGAGGAATCCTTTACTTCTTAGCCAGGCGCATTATTTTTGACCATCAGGGGGATTTCCAGGTAAGTTCGTTAGACGGCAAAAAAGGCACAATCTTTACAGTAAAACTACCTTTATACAAAGGTTAGTAAAACCCACTGTACACACCGGGTGTGTACAGTAGCAGGAGGTCATGATGGCTAAAACTATTCTTTTAGTCGATGACGAGGATCAAACCAGAGGGCTTCTTAAAAAAGCGCTCGAAAGAAGAGGAAACCAAATCTATGATACAGGAAAGGGCTATGAGGCAGTAGAGCTCTATAAACAGCATAAACCAAACGGTGTATTCTTAGACGTAAAGCTTCCCGACCTTGAAGGGCCGGAAGTCCTGCAGAAAATAAAAGAATTCGACCCGCAAGCCAAAGTATACTTTATAACCGGAGTAAGCCAGGCAGAATACCAGTTAGGCCAGAAATCCAAAGAGATGGGCGCAGCCGGTTATCTTTCTAAGCCGGTAATAATGGAAGATCTTCTTGAGATAGTGGATAGCTTCTAAATGAACCTATTTCTTGCCACGCCATTACCAAAACTGTATAATAAAAATGGTTCTTTAACAGAGGTGGTAAGGATATATTTTTTCTTCCAGATTTTTTTTCGGGCCAGATTTTCCTTCGACAGGTTTACCCTGAGAGGAATTGAAGGGCTCAGGACAAGTTTTTGGATTTAGGCATAAACCACCAATATTGGCAAAGGCTTGGCCGCCGAAGCTGACGTTCAGGAAGCGAAGGCGGATGCGGCTGAACTCCTGCTAAATAAAAT
>JAIPHS010000014.1 GCA_021735105.1 Candidatus Omnitrophota bacterium | reverse complement strand
TAAGGCAGGCGATAGAAGAAAATGCTTCTGATATTCATCTTGAGCCGTGTTACGGCGCTTTGCTGTTGAGGTACCGTATTGATGGTATTTTATATGATATGCCGTCTCCTTCTCACGCCCTTTATCTACCGATAATTTCGAGGATTAAAATTTTATCCAAAATGGATATTGCCGAAAAACGCCTTCCTCAAGATGGAGGGTTTATGGTAAAGATGAATAAAAAGTTGATAGATTTGCGAGTTTCTACTTTACCAACTATTTATGGAGAAAAGGTGGTTTTGCGTATTTTAGATAAAAGCAGGGTTCCGCTTGATTTAGCTAAATTAGGTTTTTTACCTCAAGAACTTGAATTGATTCGTAAAGGGCTTAACGCATCTTATGGATTGATTTTATTGACAGGGCCAACGGGCTCAGGTAAGTCTACTACTCTTTATGCTGCTTTAAATGAAATTAAAAGTTCTGCTAAAAATATTATAACCGCTGAAGATCCTGTTGAGTATAGGGTAGAAGGAATCAATCAAGTACAGGTTAAATCAGAAATCGGATTAACTTTTGCCAATGCTTTAAGATCTTTCTTAAGACAAGATCCTGATATAATTTTAGTCGGAGAAACCAGAGATCTTGAAACTGCTGAGATGACTATTCGGGCTGCTTTAACCGGGCATCTAGTTTTTTCTACCCTTCATACCAATGATGCTGCTTCGACCATTACCCGCTTAATTGATATTGGCCTTCCCTCTTACCTGGTTACAGCATCGCTGCGGTTGATAATAGCCCAGCGTTTGGTTCGTAAGCTTTGTCCGAATTGTAAAGAACCTTACGAGGTAAAGGAAGAAGACTTACCTAATGAAGTTCATCTAGATTCACCGGTAATCTATAAACCGAAAGGATGTGACAAATGTAATTCCATCGGTTATAAGGGCAGGTCAGTAATTACGGAAATTATATTGATAGATGAAGAATTAAGAGAGATTATACATAAAGGCGGAGAGCGTTCTCAGATTATGGAAATCGCTCAGAAAAAAGGGACTTTATCTTTGCTGGAAAGCGGCCTAAAAAGGGTTGAAGAAGGTATTACTTCTTTGGATGAGGTGCTTTCTGTGGCAGCTGTTAGTCTATAATAAAATTTATTATGCCTAAATTTAATTATGTTGTAAAAAACAAAGAAGCAAAAACTATCAAAGGCCAAGAAATAGTCTCTTCTAAAGAAGAGCTTATCTCTCGATTAAGAGGAAGAGGCCTTTATATTATATCCTTAGCGCAGGAAGGAGAAAAAGATAAAAAAAACCAAGATAGTTTAAGAAAAATAAAAGGTAAAAGAAACTCTCTTAAACTGCAGGATCTTACCTTTTTAGCACAAAATTTAGCTACTATGTTATCCAGCGGAGTTACGCTCTTACGGAGCCTAAGGCTGGTTTCTTATCAGACAGAAAGCCTGAGGTTGGCAAATGTTTTAGAGAAATGTTCAGACGATATCCGCGACGGGCTTTCTTTTGCCAAAGCAGTTAAAAAAAACCCGAAGGTTTTTTCAAAGTTCTGGGCCGGAGTGATAGAGGTAGGGGAAGCTTCGGGGAATTTACCTTTCGTACTCGATAAGCTGGCCGATTACCTTGAGATGCGCCAGGAGTTTGAAAGGAAAATAAAAGGGGCTTTAACCTATCCGGTGATTTTGATGATAGTTGCCGCCGGAGCAGTATTTGTATTTTTTAAATTCTTATTTCCCAAATTTAGAGAGTTGTTTACTCAATTTGAAATTGAGCTTCCGGTCCCCACAAAAATTCTTTTTGCTATTAGCGATTTTGTGGAAACTTACTTCCTTTTAATTATTTTAGGGTTCGTAGGTTTAGGGATAGCTTTTTATTTTTTAAAAGACGATCCAAGATTGAAGAGGGCTTTAGACAGGATAGCCTTAAAGCTGCCCATGCTAGGCAAACTTTTTTTTCTTGTTTATGTAGAAAGGCTTACTTCCACTATTTATATTTTATTGGACAGCGGCCTTCCGGTGGTATACTCGTTAGAGATTACAGCCTCAAGTGTGGGCAATTCAGTAATCGAAGAAAAAGTCTTAGCAGTCAGCCAGAATGTAAAAAACGGCAGTGCGATATCGGAAGAATTCAGCAAGCAGGAGATTTTTCCGGTTTTAGTTGCCGAGATGGCCAAAATCGGCGAAGAAACAGGAACCAT
Organism: Candidatus Omnitrophota bacterium; assembly: GCA_021735105.1. GTDB lineage: Bacteria > Omnitrophota > Gorgyraeia > Duberdicusellales > 4484-171 > PXAH01. Next base: position 13,039 of record JAIPHS010000014.1, on the reverse strand, counting down.
GCCTGATGTATTTAAAAGGGTTTCTCTGCATTACCGGAAAGATTTAAGTTCGAAGGTTGATCAGCTGGTGGCGATTTTTGAGCCGGTAATGATAATTATAATGGGGGTAGTTATCGGGGCAATAGTTATCTCATTGTTTATGCCTTTATTTAAGCTGGCAACTCTTAGTTGACAAGTATTTAAGAGATGTGCTATAAATAAAGCAAGGGTTTTTAAGAATAAAAAAACCAAAAAGGAGGGGATATGAGAAAAGGATTTACTTTGATGGAGTTGATTATTGTTGTAATTATCGTGGGAATTTTGGCCGCAATTGCCCTGCCGCAGTTTTTTAAAACTGCTGAACGGGCAAGGGCTTCAGAAGGCGTTAATACCCTAGGGGCCTTAAGGGCTGCCCAACAGAGATATTATGCTGAACACGGCGCAACTTGCGGTGATACAACTGATACTAGTTGCCTTGATGTTGATGTTACTGCCAGTGATATGAAATACTTTGATCAGATTTATTTAATAAGTAGAAATATCAGAACCGACAATGGTTATATAGCTAGAGTTAGGAGGAATGGTACAGACAATTCTTACGGGATGTATTATCTTTACATCCGGCCCGATGGAACTATTTATTGTGGCGGAGATTCTGACGGTTGCACTGCTGCAGGATATTAATCTTAAGGCATGAAAAGAAAAAGGTTAGTTTTTACTTTAGCAGAGCTGATTGTAACGGTGGTTATAGTCGGCATTCTGGCAAGCGTTGCCATTGTTGGCTACCGGAAAGCAATAGAATCCAGCCGGGGCAGAGACGCTTGCATCCAGTTGAAATTAATCCAGACAGCGGAGAAGATGAGATACCTGGAGCAGAATTCATATGTAAGTTGCAGTAATACTTCTGACTGCAGTCAAAAGTTAGGGCTTGATTTAGTCGGTCAGGATTGGAAGTATAGTGTGGTTGTGAATAGTGGTTTTACGGCCAAAGCTGAGAGAGTTGGTGTTGTTTCTGGACAATATAATGAAAATTGTAGTTACAGCATAACCCAGGATGATGAAGAACCTACAGGCACTAGCTGTGTTTACACCCCCTAGTTATTTTTAAGAAGGCTATTCTCTTTAGTTGGCTGATTTTACTTTTTGGGAAACCGGATTGGATGAAAACAAAAAATAAAAGAAAGGCATTGTCTTTGGTTGAAATTCTGGTTTCAGCAGTAATCTTGGCAGTAACCGTAATGGGCCTTGTTTCAGTTTTTGTTTCCGGCAGAAGATATATTAACCGGGCTAATAAAAGGTCTGTAGCCGCAGCTTTAGTTACTAGTTTTTCCCGAGATTTTTACCGGGATGTAAGGGCAGATACTTGGGGCAGCGGCCGCTTAAGAGGCGGAACTCATAATCTAGACCAGTTTAATATCGACAATATTAACTATGACGGAGAGTATACGGTAAGCGGGGTCAGCGGCAGAGACTATCGGGAAGTTACCATAACCTTTCAATATCCCGACGATTAGCTATGAAGAACTCCTTAACTTTGATTGAGTTGATTATCGCTATTGTTTTGCTGGGGGTAATTGTTTTGGGGGCGCCTGCAGTCTATAATGCAAGTTTAGGGTTTTTAAGGTCCTCTAACAGAAAGGCTCAAGTATTAAATGATTTAACTTATTTGCTTGACCATCTGGATAAAAATGTTTATTTAGCAACCGGCTGGATAGGCTCTCCGGCAGTCAGTACCAGCGGCAACAGCAGGATAGATATTACTCAGTCTAGCGGGAGTGTCCGCTACACCTTTAATCCTGAAGCCCACACAGTTACTTTTCGTGATGCCTCAGGCTCTACTCATATCTTAACTAAGAGATTGATTCAAGCGCCAACCATAAATTTTAACCCCGCTATAGGAATATTGACCGTAGATAATATTGTTCTTCGTTACGATCCGGATTCAAGCGCTGACCCAAAAGATAACCCTAGTGTAAACATAACCAGCCAAAAATTCAGCACCCCGATGCAGTCTCTAAATTAATTAGTTTGTTTTTGCAGAATTTCTGTTTAACCCATTCGATTTCGTCCTTCGGCTTTGCCTCGCAATGACATTAGAGGTTACAAAAGTGAGATTTAAAGTTTTAAATTGAATAATGCTGCAATATGAGTTACAATTTATCAAATTGACAAATCAGTAAATAACAATTGTAGATAACCGTTATGACAAAAACCATAGAGGCGGCAGCAGCTCTAATCAAAAAAAATAGTAGATATCTTCTCTGCCAGAGGAATAGAGATGATTGTTATGGCAACCTTTGGGAATTTCCTGGCGGCACTATCGAAAAGAAGGAAACACCCAGCGAAACAATAAAAAGAGAGATAAGCGAAGAGTTAGATGTTTCTATAAATCCAGTTAAAATTTTAAAAGAATTTTTTGATAAAAATGAGCATCTTAAAATCAAAGTTTATCTTATTCAGTGTTTGTTCAACAAAGGAATTTTAAAGAAAAAAGATTGTCAAAATTTTGGTTTTTTTGAAGTAAAAGATATAGAAAAATTAAATTTAGCTCCGGTTGATAAAAAAATATTTAATTATCTAAAACGAGGTGGAAAATGAAGCAAAAATTATTGAAACTTTTAAAAGAAAAAGCTTATCAAAAAAAAGAAGTAAAGCTAGCATCAGGCAAAACTAGTAATTTTTATATTGATGTGAGAAAAATCTCTTTAAGTTCGGAAGGCATTTATTATATATCAAATCTTTTTTTTCAATATCTAGAGCAAAAACAAATAGATGCATTCGGGGGCCCAACCTTGGGGGCTGATCCAATTGTGGGGGGAGTTTGTTTAATCGCAGAACAGAATGATAGAAATTTGCCGGGGTTTTTAATTCGAAAAACTGCTAAACGACACGGCCAAAGAAAAACGACCGAAGGCCCAGAACTTAAAAGTGGCTCAAAAGCAATTTTATGTGATGATGTTGCAACCAGTGGAGGTTCTTTGCTGGCAGCAAAAAAAGTTTTAGATAGCCAAGGCATTCAGGTAAAGGATATTATGGTAGTAGTTGATCGCAATGAAGGTGCAAAAGAGGTTTTAGCTGAAGCTGGCTGTAATTTATTTTCTTTATTTACCAAAGACGATTTCCTAACTTAATGAAAAAATTATTCCTCTCTTTTTCTATCTTCTATCTTCTAATTTCTAACTTCTTAATTTCCGGCTGCATGACCACCGAATATAATTTAGGGACACATAGCCAAGATATTTATTTTTTTTCCACTGAGAAAGAAGTAGCGATGGGTAAAAATGTGGCCAGGCAGGTAGCTAAAGAGTTTCAGGTATCGTCTAATCCGTATGATATAAAAAGAATAGAAGAAATAGCTAAAAAGATAACTGAAATTTCTGACCGGGGAGAGCTTAATTATTATTTTTATGTAATTGACAAAGAGGATAAACAAGAAGAGATGATTAATGCTTTTAGCCTGCCGGGAGGGTATATTTATATTTTTAAAGATTTACTTGATATTCTAGATGAGGATGAATTGGCCTTTGTGCTTGCTCATGAGATGGCTCATATTGTGAGCCGGCATCACATAAAAAGGCTTCAGGCGGCTATGGGGTATAATCTTATTCTTATTGCTTCAACAGCAGCTCCTTCAGATGATAATTTTAGCGGGGGGCTTTCTTTTGCATTAGCGCAAATCATATCAGCTCATTCACGCGAGGATGAATTTAATGCTGATAGCTTAGCAGTTAAATATACTAAATTGTCAGGCTATAACCCTAAAGCCGGCTTGGAGCTGCTTGAAAAATTATATAAAAAAAGCAAAGAAAAGATCAGGCCGCTTTCTTATTTTCGAACTCATCCTTATCCTGCCCAAAGAATTGCAAATATTAAAAAGAAACTCTATATTTCTTTAGATGCCGAAGATTATATCAATTACTAACGTAAAAGGGAACGTTTTCCTCTATCGTACAAGTAGTTATAAATGAGGGAAACGTCCCCTTTCGGGATTAGATTTTAGCTCCTAGAAAGAATAAAAGGGTTATAGCATTGTGAAGGGCATGAAAGGTAAAAGCTGTGCTTATTTTTTGAGTTATTTCATAGATATAACAAAGAGAAAAACTTATTATAAAGAGCCCAAGCACGCCTGCAGGAGAACGGTGGAGAAGGGCAAAAAACAAAGATAAGCCGCAAGCGGAAGCTATAAACGAATATTTTTTACGCAATAGTTTATAAAATATTCCCCGGAAGATAAGTTCTTCAGCAAGGGGCGCAACAAATATAACTTGAAAGATAAAAAGAAAAAGAGAAGTCTTTGTGTTAATTAGAGGGATAAGCTTCATTACAGGAGATGGCCCAAGTTTTATACCTAAAGCCTTAATCAGGAAAAAATTAATAAGAATAGCCAGGGCTGTAATTGGGATAATTGCAGTATAAATTTTAATTACAAAATCTAACTCTTTTTTCTTTAAACGCAAATCAAAAAAGTCAGGTCTTATATAGCTAAATATAATAAAAACAGTGCCAATTTGCAGTATTAAATTTGTTGTTAAAACTATAAATATGGGGCTTAATTTACTGAATGATAAAAAAAGATTAGGCAGAAAATAAGTAAAGAGCATCAAAAAACTTACCAAAAAAATTAATTTAGCAATACTTTCTTGGTCCAAGGGTAACTTTTTTTTAAGATAATTTATCTGGCTGATTGAAAGGCCTTTTATTTTACGGAAAAAAAACATACCTAAATTAATTAACCCGGAAAAAAATAAAAAAGTATAAAAAAGAGCGATAAAGGTAAAGATAGGATTTTTAGAAGGTAGATTGGCAGAAATTTTATCGGATGAGTTTAACATAGGTTTTTCTAAAGAAGATGGCTCTTTGCCAGACAGGTTGTCTAGAAATATCACCGATAATATGCAAATAATTGTTAATCCAATATATAAATTTCTTTTTTTCATCAAAATTACTTGATTTCTAAGGCCTTTTAGCACTTCGTGCTTCAGGATCCGTTTATATTTTTACAAAAATATAAACGGAGGAGAGAGGATTCGAACCTCCGAGAGCCTTACGGCTCTACCTGTTTTCGAGACAGGCGCTTTCAGCCAGACTCAGCCACTCCTCCGATAATTATGCGCAGGGCGGGATTTGAACCCGCATGGATTACTCCACTAGATCCTGAACCTAGCGTGTCTGCCGTTTCACCACCTGCGCAAATAAAGTCAATGGTTGACGGTCAATAGTAAAAAGATAGTTGCTTGTCAGGCTTTGGACATTGGACTTAGGACTTATTTCTTTATAGCCAAATTTATTGTATTTGTCAATGAAATATCCTATGTTATAATTTTAGCTATGATTGCTATTTCATTATCTGTTATAAAACTTTCATTAATTGCCTGTTTTGGATTTGTCCTTTATAAACAGAGGATTATCGATAAAAGAGTACTGAAATTTTTAACTTCATTTGTTATTAATTTTTCAATTCCCTGTTTATTCTTTTCTCATCTGATAAGCGATTATCAGACAGTCCTTTCTCATTCTATCTGGACTTTTTTAGGAATAAGTTTTGCTATTTTCTTAGGCGGTTTAATTTTATCGATTCTAATCAGCTGGGGGCGCAATAAGGCTAAGAAACGAGAGTTTTTTAGTGTAGTTAGTTTTCAAAATGCCGGTTATCTGCCGATGAATATCGCTTATTTTCTTTTTGCAAAAGAGTTAAAGAATGACTTTTTGGTCTATATTTTTCTTTATCTTCTAGGCTTTAATATTTTAATGTGGTCGATCGGTAGTTTTTTTATTTTTAAACAAAAGTCTGAGAAATTTGGGTTTAGATCTTTATTGAATCCTCCTGTAGCAGGAACTTTGATAGCTTTATTTTTTATCTATACTCATACTGCAAAATTTATTCCAAATTTATTAATGGGCCCAATTGAGATGATTGGCCAAACTAGTTTTGTACTTTCGATGCTTATTTTAGGCTGTTGGCTTGCCAAGATAGAACTCCAGGATATTTATAAGAGGTGGTTTATCCTCTTGGAAGCTTCTCTTTTAAAATTAATAGTTTTGCCTCTTTTAGTTTTTTTGGTTGTTTTAAAATTTGAATTTTTTTCATTGTTAGGATTATTTATAGTATTAGAGGCAGCTATGCCTTCTGCGGCAACGCTTCCAATAGTTGTCAATATGAGGGGGGCTGATAGCAGATTTGTCTCACAATGTGTATTTATTACTCACTTGTTCAGTATAGGTACTATTCCTTTGTGGTTAGGCCTTTATTTAAAGTTTACTCCCTTTTCTTTATAAAAGCAGATTAAAATTTGATAAAAAAATGAAAATAGTAGGCCAGAATAAAAAAGCAAGAAGAGATTATCAAGTTTTACAAATTTTTGAAGCTGGAATTGAGCTGCATGGAGATGAGGTAAAATCTTTAAGAGAAAAAAGCTGCTCTTTGCAGGATAGTTTTGCGCGGATTGAAAATGAGGAGGTTTATCTTTATAATCTGCATATTTCGGAATTTAGCCAGAGCTTTTATTTTAAGAGCCAACCAAAAAGGAGAAGAAAACTTCTCTTGCACCGAAAAGAAATAAAAAAGCTTATGGGCCGGACTAGCCAACAGGGATTAACGATTGTGCCGCTAAAAGTTTATTTTAACAAAAAAGGTTTAGTCAAAACCGAGATTGCTTTGGCTAAAGGCCGTCATACTTATGATAAAAGAAGAAAGCTTAAAGAAAAAACAGAAAAAAGAGAAGCTCAACGGGAGATGAAAAACTGGTAATTAGTTATCATCAGCGAATGCAGATAATCATCGAATTTACTAATCTCATACGAATATACGAATAGGATTATGAATATTCGTACATTTGTAATTGATTCGTATATTCGTTGATGATTGTCTTTGTGAAATCGTTGATTATTTCTATTTATCAATTAACCAAAAAAAGGAGGAGTTGATGACTGAAATTTTAGATACAGCTATATCAGCAGCTAAGGAAGCAGGAGATTTTTTATTAGATAATTTTGGAAAAGTTCATAATGTGGAGTCTAAAGGTGACAGAAATTTGGTTACCGAATTAGATAAAAAAGCAGAAGCCATGATTCGAAACAAGATTGAAGATAAATTTCCCAATCATGGCATCCTTGGCGAAGAAGATGGTAAAAAAAATATAGAAAGTGACTATCTTTGGATTATAGATCCTTTAGACGGAACCCACAATTATATAAGAAAAATAAATATTTTTGGAGTCTCAATCGGAATTGTTCACAAAAATAAATTTGCCGGCGGTGTTGTTTATATGCCTAACGACAATGAATTGTATTGGGCAGAGACTGGTTCCGGCGCTTATAAGAATGGTGAAAAAATTTTTGTATCATCTTGTAAAAAATTAAAGGAATCATCAATTGTTTTTGATTCAAGTATTCGTTATTCTCCCAAAGTTATGTTAAGTATTTTAGAGGATTTATCGAAACAGGTTTTTAATATAAGAATGTTTGGGTCTTCAGTTCGGTCTTTAACCTATTTGGCAGAAGGAGTTCTTGATTGTTCAGTAGAGTTTCACGATCGGCCTTGGGATTTTTCGGGAAGCGTAGCAATAATTGAAGAGGCCGGAGGTAAATTGACTGATTTACGCCAGAATTCACTTACTTATCAAACCATTGGCTATGTTGCATCCAATAAGAGTATTCATAGCCGGATATCAGAAATTGTCTCCAGACATTTTTAGAAAATTATATTGACAAGAAATAATTGTTTGCTAATATGAAAGCACTATGTGGCTTGTAATTTTATTTGTAATTATCGGAATATCTGCCAGATTTTTTCCTCATCTACCTAATTTTGCGCCGATTGCAGTTGTTGCTCTTTTCTCTGGAGTATATTTTAAGAAAAAATATGGTTGGTTATTGCCATTGGGAATTTATATAATTTCAGATTTGATGATTGGTTTGCATCAAACTATATTTTTTACTTGGGGGACTATCGTTTTTATTTATTTCTTAGGTAGAGCCTTACAAACTAGAAAAACAACCACAAACACAGCAGTATTTACTTTAGCATCTTCATTTATATTTTTCTTAATTACTAATTTTGGTGTTTGGTTGATGGGTTGGTATCCGCCCACTTTAGCCGGATTAACCAGTTGTTACATAAACGCCTTACCTTTTTTTAGAGTATCACTTATAGCTAATTTTTCTTATGGCCTAGTCTTCTTTGGCGCTTATGAATATTTCGTAAAAAGAACAAAGCTTGCCCACCAAGCTGCATAAAATCTTTATAATTTATTATTAATCGATTATGGAAGTTAAGTTATTGTCTTATACAAATAATCCTAAAAAAGTAATTTATTCAGCGGCGCGCCAATGTTATTCAAAACTGTCTGCTTATAAAATTTATACTGACAGGGAAAAACTAACCTCAGGGAAATTAAAAAAATTTATCAGTCATTTGGTTAAAAGAGGCCATCTTTCTCCCCTAGAACATGTTAGCTTTACCTTTTCTGCAACAGGTTTATCTCGAGTCTGTACTCATCAATTGGTTAGGCATAGGGTTGCTTCTTATTCTCAGCAGAGTCAACGTTACGTTGGTATGGATGATTTTGAGTTTGTAGTTCCCAAGGCGATAAAAAGCAATAAAGAAGCAGAAGCTTTGTTTATTGAATCTACAGATTATTTAAAAAATAAATATAAACAAATACGGGAAATTTTAGAAAAAAATATTAAGTTAGACAAAGAGAAAATAAATCAAGATTTGCGTTTTTTGCTTCCTCAAGGATGCCAGACAAAGATTGTCTTAACTATGAATAGCCGTCAGCTTTTGCATTTTTTCTCAGAAAGGCTTTGCCTGAGAGCGCAATGGGAGATAAGAGAGCTGGCAACAAAAATGTTAATTTTTACAAAAAAAATTTTACCGGAAGTTTTTTCTGCTGCTGGAGCAAAATGCAAAAAATTAAGTTTTTGTCCTGAATCTGCTGACGGTTGCCCCCTAAATCCGCAAAAAGATAAGACAAGCTAATTTATCTTATCAAAATATCTTTACAGCTTTTAAAATATGGATATAATGAAATTCTAATTTAAGTTTAAAGCACTTCGCTGGGTAATTCAGCTCAGTGCCGTTGAAAATTAAGGAATAACCCTATATAATTGCATTTTCAACGGGGGGTAGCGCAGTTTGGCTAGCGCACTTGCTTTGGGAGCAAGGGGCCGTGGGTTCAAATCCCACCCTCCCGATTAGCGCCCGTAGCTCAATCGGATAGAGCATCGGCCTTCTAAGCCGAGGGTTGTGTGTTCAAATCACACCGGGCGCATATATTTAGTCCTAGGCCCTAAGTTAAGGAGGATAAGATGAAGAAAATTTTTATTGGGATATTAATCTTTTTGGTTGTCATTGCAATTTTACATATTGGCCTTTTTGCTTTTATAAATATAAAAGGAAAAGATATAACCGCCAATAAAATAGAAGATTATTTTGGCTTAAGGCCCGGCATTGGTTCGCTTAGCCTAAGTTTTCCTTTTATTTTAGAAATTACCGATTTTGATTTAGGAGATTTGTCTTTTGCAAAAGCTACTATCTCTTTAGGAAGCTTTAATCCTTTTAAGTCATCTTTAAGGCTGAACAGGGTTTACTTTGATAAGTTAAATTTTAAGTTAGTTAAGGAAAAAGAAGATTTTTTAATCGAACCTGTTTATTCAGCAAAAGCTATGAGTCAGCCTAAAGTTTCTAAAAAAAAATCATCCCAGGAAAGTCCATCGAAGGGAAAAACCTCCAAAGAAACTAAAAAGGAAAAAAAGTTTTTGATTAAAGTAAAGGATTTCTATTTTAAAAACAGTACGATTAGATATATGGATAAAAGTTCCAAACCCAATATTGATTTAATTTTTCCCGATTTGAACTTAACAATTAACAACTTTTCTTATCCGAATTTTAGCAAATTTAATATTAAATTTATTTCTTCTGTAGAGACAAAAGATAAAACCTTAGAAGAGTTAATTAAGGCAGAAGGCTGGGTTGATTTTATTAACAGAAATATGGATGTAACTTTGGAAATTGATTCATTCCAATACGGTGCTTTTTCACAATACTATCCATCTATCTGGCAGCCGCAGAATTTAGGCCTTGAAACGGCAACTCTATCTTTAAATTCGAAAATCACCGCAGAAGAGAATGATCTTGTAATCGATAATTTTTTATCTTTGGAAGAAGTTAATTTTATTAAATTAAAAGAAGAAAATAAAAAAGAGTTGTCTCGGCAAAGACTGATTAAGACAATTCTAGGTTTATTAAAAAAAGATAACGGAAAATCTCAAATTCATCTTAAGCTAAAAACAAAGATGGATGCACCTGAGATAAATTTTAGTTTGTTAGGGAAAGGCCTGCAAGAATCTGTACCGCTGGGACCTAAATTTATTACCGAACAAATATTTTATAAAGCCGGAGATATTGTTAAAGAAGGGGTAGGCAAGGCAAAAAATATGCCAAAAGAGACAATTGAGGCAACTGTTGATGCAATAGAAGAAACAATAGGAAAAATAAAGGATATTTTTACCGGCTCGGAAAGCAATTGGTAAATAGATAAGAATAAATATAAAATGAAAGTAGTTTTTTTAGGTTTTCAAACATGGGGGCATGCAGCCTTAGAAGGTTTGTTAGATTCAAGCCATCAAGTTAGTCTGGTTATTACTCATCCTCAAGATAAAGGTACATATAAAAACTCTTTTTTAGATAAGTCAGTTAAGCAATTAGCTGAATCAAAGAATATACCGGTTATAGAATCCAGAAAAGCTAATAATCCAGAGATAAAGGCCAGAATAAAAAATATTGATCCGGATGTTATTATTTCTTCTGATTGGGAAACTTGGATTTCTCCCGATTTGACAGCTTTGGCAAAAAAAGGAGCGATTAATGTCCACGATGCATTATTGCCGAAATATGCCGGTTTTTCTCCTGTGAATTGGGCGGTAATTAACGGGGAAAAGTCTGCGGGAGTTACTGTTCATTATATCGAAGAGGTTTTAGACCAAGGAAATATTATTTTACAAGAAGAAGTATCTATGGAAGAGGATGATACAATCGCTGAGGTATTAAAAAAAATATTTAAAAAAACTTCCGAAATTACTTTAAAATCTCTAGATTTAATAGAAAAGGATAGAGTAAAACCGAGAAAACAAGATATCAGTCAAGCATCTTTCTACCATAAGATTCTAGAAAAAGATTGTGAGATTAACTGGAATAACTCCTGTCAGGCCGTGTATAATTTTATTCGGGCCTTGTCCGACCCGTTTCCTAATGCTTTTACTTATTTTCAAGGTAAGAAATTAAAGATAAAAAAAGCCTCAATTCCTAAAAAAATATATTGTGGTATTCCCGGCCGCTTAGTCTGTCGGGAAAAGAAGGGAGTAGTTGTTTTATCCGGCAGCAGAGGCGTTAATCAGCCGCAAGGTATAGTGATAGAAGAAATTCAGGATAGCCAGGGTAAGAAGGTTTCGGCAAATCAATATTTTTCAAAGATGGGGGCCCGGTTTGGAAAAATTGCCTAAATCTAAAAGATAAAATCAAAAAATTTTTAAAATAAGAGTTGACTTTCAACAGTTAATATAGTAAATTTTGTTTGGTTTAGATAATTATAGTTTTTATAAACTTACTTAAAAATTTAAATTATTCATGCCTCTTGAGGGAGAGGAAAGTTGCCCTCAACATTAACCTTCTAATCAAGGAGGTAAAGATGGCAGGAAAGCGCAAGCCGAAGAAAGAAAAAGATAAAAAGTAAAAAGCTTGATTTTTTTAAAGAAGGCAGCTGTAACAAAGGCTGCCTTCTTTATTTTTATTGAAAGTTAGATTCCCTTCTTTACAGCATTAATAAATATATGTATAATATTTCCACTTTAGTTATAAGCTAATTGGGAAGGCACTTCGCCGAGGGAATCGGCTCAGTGCCCCCAAAAATTAAGGAATAATTTGATATCATAATAATAATTAATTGGTAAGGTACTTCGGCCATAGTAATGGCCTCAGTACCACCAATTTTTCTTTCAAAAAATTGGTGGGTGTAGCTCAGGGGCAGAGCACTTGATTGTGGTTCAAGTGGCCGGGGGTTCAAATCCCCTCACCCACCCGTTTTTTAAAATATAATTAATTAAAAAAGGAGGGTATTATGCCGGAATTTAGTTCATCTTTTTCAGGACTAGCAAGGGATAAAAAAATCAGCAAAGAAGAATTAATTCGTGCAATTCGGTTTATGATTGCGGCTGAATATGAAGCTGTCCAGCTTTATATGCAGCTTGCCGAATCAACCGACAACAAATTAGCTCAAGATGTACTTAAAGATATTGCCGATGAAGAAAGAGTCCATGCCGGTGAATTTTTAAGATTGCTTAAAGAATTAGCTCCGGATGAGCAGAAGTTTTATGATGAAGGCAGGAAAGAAGTTGAAGAAGAGATTGAGAAAAATGGAAATTTTAAAAGTACTTAAGCTTATGGTATAATAAAAATTGAGGAATAATTAGGAGTACGGTGGAGAAAGATTTAAAAAAAGGGCTTACTCTTTTAGATGTTTTTTGCATAGCGACTGGAGCGATGATCAGCTCCGGTTTATTTATTTTACCGGGATTGGCTTTTGCCAAAGCCGGCCCGGCAGTTTTACTTTCCTACATAATAGCCGGTTTTTTAACTATTCCTACCCTTTTAAGTATGGCAGAATTAACTACTGCTATGCCGAAAGCCGGCGGTGATTATTTCTATATAATGCGGGGGTTTGGCCCTCTTTTTGGAACAATAGCCGGCTTTAGTTCATGGTTTTCTTTAAGCCTAAAAGGAGCCTTTGCTCTTATCGGAATGGGGGCTTACCTGAGTATAATTACAGACTTGCCCTTAAGTATAGTCGCTTTGCTTTGCTGCCTTTTTTTTGTATTTTTGAATTTAATTGGAGTGCAAGAGGCAGGACGGTTGCAAGTGGCTTTGGTAGTTGGAATTTTAGGGGCATTGATTATTTATATTTTTTGGGGGTTTAAATCAGTAGAGATTTCTAATTTTCAGCCGTTTTTTTCACAAGGGACCGGTTCAGTATTGGCTACCGCAAGTTTTGTTTTTATATCTTAC
>JAIPHS010000013.1 GCA_021735105.1 Candidatus Omnitrophota bacterium | reverse complement strand
TTGTACAGGCGGAATACTTAAAGAATCCAGTTCAGCAACAACTACCGCTCCGACTTGTCCGTAAAAACAGAGAGCAGGTATAGGAATAATTTCAGCCATTTTTGTTAATAAAAAGCCGCCTCAAAACGAGGCGGCTTTCCTTATAAGTAAATATTCCTTATGCAACATTTCTGTTTGAACCTGTTTTGTTGCATAGGGAGGAATTATTGGTGCATTCAATCTTTTTATTTACTGGTTGACAAGTGCTAGCCGGTATAATAGAATTACTGCAATGGGAAAAAAGTCATTTACTTTAGTTGAATTACTGGTTGCAGTAGGCATATTGATGATTTTGCTGCTTTTAGTTATTCCCAATGTTTGGCGGGCCAGAATCAATTCTAATGAATCCGTGGCAGTTTCTAATCTCAAATCTTTAAACAGTTCCCTCCAGATGTATTATATGAATAACGATTCTTTTCCTGGGGATCTTACTGATCTTATCCCTCCCATTTCAAATCCTGGCTATATTGCCCCCGAGTTAACCGATGGTTCCGAGGCCGGCTATAATTTTTCCTACACTCAGGATAGCCAGGATAGTTTTAATATTGCCGCCGAGCCTCGCCGTCCCGGCCGGACCGGCAACCGCTATTTTTATCTGGATGATATTGGGGAAATCCACTATAGTGATGAATCTCAAGCATCTTCCTCCGACCCCATCCTCAAATAAGTGGCCACCTTTCTTCCTTAGCAGTTCCTTATGCAACATTTCTGTTTGAACCTGTTTTGTTGCATAAGCAGTTCAATCTGATATAATAATCATATGAAAAAACGAAAGCTTGCAATAAGAGATAGAAGGGTAATCGTTGAAAATGGTATTTACCATGTTATTCAACGTGCACCGGGAAGAGAGTTATTGTTTTTAGAAGAAGGGGATTATTTAAAATTCCTCTCTATTTTAAAAAAGACAGCAAAAGATTTTAATCTTTGCATATTATGTTTTTCTTTACTCACCAACCATCTTCATATACTTACTCAAATTAAAAAGAAAAATTTAGGTAAGGCGATGAAAAATCTTTTTCAAAATTATGCTCAATATTTTAATAAAAAATATCAGAGAAAAGGGCATGTATTTTGTGGAATATATGGTGCTTCCTTATGTGATACTGATGAATATTTACTTGTATCTTCTTTATATATTCATCTCAATGCTTATAAGGCGAGAATTGTAAAGTCACCTTTTTTATATAGATGGCATTCTTTGGATTTATATATTAAGCCAATGAATAAAAGCTTCATCAATAACAATTTAATTTTAGACCTTATAGGCTCTAATCGCGACAATGCATATAAAACATACAAAGAGCTTATTGAAGGATGTCTTGACCTAAAATATAAATCTAATTTAAACAATAGAAAGTTTTTAAAATTATTTTATAATGAAGTTATTGATAATTTAGGTGAAAAGGTAAAAAGAAAAATTAACTCAAAATCTTTTTTTTCTCTAGAAGAGAAAATAGATGAATTTGCAAAGAAAAAGAGGATAAATGCTCCAAAAGAAAAGAAAGCTTTAAAATATCTGATTGAACAGTTACTTTCCCAAGGATTTACTTTTCAAGATATAGCAGGAAAATTAAATTGCCATCGCAGCTGTATTTATCGGCTAATGCAGGGGAAATAATCCTTATGCAACATTTTTGTTTGAACCTGTTTTGTTGCATAGGGGTAAAAAGGGCTAAAACTTTGAAAGTTTTGTTGACATTTGAATGGTATATGTTATATATAAATCAATATTAAAATGGATATAGCTGGTAGGCTGGAAATCATAGATATATTTTTTTTAATTATTTTTTTGAGAATAGTTTATGTGGCTGCTTCAAGAGGTGTTTTGAAGGAAGTTTGTAAACTTATTGGGCTTATTAGTGCTTTCTTGTTTGCTTTTCATTTTTATCCTAATTTAGCTGAAATTGTTAGAACTAAAATTAGTTTTATAAATTCCAACTATTTATATTCTGTTTCATTTTTTTTAATTTTTATAATAATTAGGATAATATTTTCTTTGCTGAACTTAATTATCAGCTTATTTTTACCTAAAGCAGAAATATCAGCTAAAAAAAGAGCAGCGTTGTTGGCTGCAGGAGCCTTTAGGGGCCTTCTTTTATTTAGTACGATATTTTTTTTATTCAACTTAGCTTCATTTAGACCTGACTACGTTAAAAATAGTCTGTCTTATAATTTTTCTAAGCAAATTGCTCCCAAATTTTATTTAATTTCAGCAAAAATCTTTAAAGGGTTTAATAAAACCTTCACCGTAAATGAAAAAGTAGGAGATTATCTAAAGCAAAAACAGCCAAGCAGGCAAGGTTCGATAAGGATATAGTTCTTAAGGCACTTATTAAGGATCTCAGTGCCATTAAAAATATAGGTATTCGCTAAATAATAACATTTTCAATGGGAGGAGATTATGAAGCTGAATCAAATATATCAAAAAGTAGTTGAAAAGGGAATTAGTTCAGATATACGCTCTAAAGCTGCTATTAAAAAGAACTTATCTGAGCAAAAAGAAAAATTTAATAAGTTAGAAAAAAAACAAAAAGACTATTTTGATAAAGATACCTTATTTAACCCTTTTGCCGATACACGTATAGTTTACGGCAATCCGGATGAAAAAATTAATGCCGCAATAATTGGAATAGATATAGGATCCGGTGAACTTCTTTTGGCGGACCGGCTAAATCAAAAAGGCGCAAATATTAATTTAACTATTTCTCATCACCCTCAAGGTTATGCTCTTGCTCAATTTTATGAAGTTATGGATTTACAAATTGATGGATTTGCTGATTATGGTATTGCAATGGGGTTTTCAGAAAAATCACTTTTGCAAAGAAAAGGCCAGATAGAAAGAAGAGTACATGCGGCTAATTTTAATCGTAATCATGATGTTGCCCGGCTCTTAAAATTAAATTATATGTGCATGCATACACCTTGCGATAATCTTGTTTATCAATTTTTGAGAAAAAAAATTGATCAAGCTAAACCCTCAAAGCTATCAGAGATAATGGATATACTATATGCAATCGATGAGTATCAATATGCGGCAAAAAACAGTAATCCTCCCAAAATTGTAACCGGCAA
The DNA here is from genome assembly GCA_021735105.1 of Candidatus Omnitrophota bacterium. Lineage (GTDB taxonomy): Bacteria > Omnitrophota > Gorgyraeia > Duberdicusellales > 4484-171 > PXAH01. The sequence continues at coordinate 12,667 of JAIPHS010000013.1, read as the reverse complement.
TAAAGAATCTCGTTGCCGAAAGATTCATCTTGAGTTTACCGGAGGAACAGAAGGGCCTGAAGATATTTATAAAGAATTAGCAGCCAAAGGAATAGATACCATTGTTGCTATGCACCAATCAGAAAATCACTATAAAAAGTGTAAAGAAGCTAAAATCAATGTGATATTTGCTTCTCATATAGCTTCTGATACTGTTGGAGTAAATTTAATGCTTGATCAACTCCAGGCAGAGAAGAATTTCCGGATTTATGAAGCTGGTGGTTTTCGGCGAATCAAACGTAAAAAATAGAGTCAGCGGTAAGGATTATGGATTAAGGATTAAGTAAATATTTTTACTTATCACATAATCCATATCACTTAATCCTAAATTATGATTCCAGAAAAATTTATTGAAGAAATACAATCACGTATAGATATTGTTGATCTTATATCGGGATATCTACCGCTTAAAAAAACAGGAAGAAATTTTAAAGCTTGTTGTCCTTTTCATTCTGAAAAAACTCCCTCATTTATAGTTAGTCCTCAAAAACAAATTTTTCATTGTTTTGGTTGTGGGCAAGGAGGCGGAGTATTTCAGTTTTTGATGCAAATCGAAAAAATTAGTTTTCCCGAAGCGGTAGAAATGCTGGCTAAAAAGTTAGGCATGCCGATTTCTTATCAGCGGGATAAAGATGGACAATTAAAAAATTTTTGTTATCAGGCAGCAGAAGAAGCATCTTCTTTTTATTATAATATTTTAAAGTCCGGAAATCAAGAAAATGTTTTAACCTATTTAAAAAAAAGAGGTATAGCTGAAAAAACTATTGATACTTTTAGATTAGGATTTGCACCAGGAAGAAATTCTTTAGTCGGCCATATGCGGAAAAAGAAATTTACTTTAGGCGTGCTGGATAAAGCTTCTTTGATTACTTCTTCCGGAGGAAGTTTCAGAGATATTTTTTGCGACCGGATTTTATTTCCCATATTCGATATACGTAATAGAGTTGTTGGCTTTGGTGGCCGTATTTGGAAAGAAAGAAAAGATTCTCCCAAATACATTAATTCCGGAGAAAGTTTAATCTACAGTAAAAGGAAGAATCTTTTTGGCTTGAATTTGGCTAAAAAACAGATTATAAAAGATGGATCTGTTTTGGTCGTAGAGGGGTATCTTGATATGATTATCCCCTTTATGCGTGGGATAAAAAATATAGTAGCTTCCTTAGGTACAGCCCTAACTCAAGAACAGATTAAACTTTTAACTCGGTTTTGTTCAAAAGTAATTTTAGTTTTTGATTCAGATAGTGCCGGGGAATCAGCTATGCTTAGGACTATAGGCCTATTACTTCAAAATCAACTCGAGATTAGAGTGGTTAATTTACCCCAAGGGGAGGATCCGGATTCAATTGTAAGAAAAAAAGGAAAAGATTATTTTTTAAGTCTGGTAAGCCAATCTTTAGATTTTTTTGATTTTCAGTTGGGCATTTTGACCAAAAAATTTAATCAAGAAAATATTGAAGATAAAAGCAAAATAGTAGCAAATATGTTAGCAACTTTTGATAAAATACAAAATGAAGTAAAAAAATATCAATATATATCAAAGTTATCCCAAAAACTTAATTTAAAAGAAGAAGTGATTATCTCTGAATATAAAAGAAAGTTTTTAGTTAAATCAAGGTATCAAAATAAAAATAATTCTTTGCTTTTTTCAAAAGAAGAAAACTTTAAACAGATGCCGTCAGTTACTGAAAAAATCTTAATAAAAGCGATGTTTACTAATTACAAAATATTTTCATTGGTAAAAAAGAATTTTCAAGTAGAAGATTTTACTAATCCTCTTACCAAAAAAATAGTGAATTTTTTATTTGATAATTTTCTCCATAAAAATAAAACAACTAATGAGTTATTAGCAAATATTGACGATAAAGTAATCACCGGTTTTATTAGTCAAATCTTGTTAGAAGATGATATACCTCAAGATAAAGGCACCTTAAAGGAAACTCTTGTTAAAATGCATAAAAAACGTATAGATTGTCAAAAAGATAGATTGAGGCTTAAAATCAAAAATGCTGAAAATAAAGAAATCAAGGAGCAATTAGAGAAAGAACTTATTGCTAAATATAATAAAGTTAACAGTGAGGTTAAAGATGAGTAAGAAAAAAACAATTGAAAGAAATGTGAATCAATTAGTTGATTTAGGAAAAAAGAAAGGTTATTTAACTTATGATGAAATAAACCATTTTCTTTCCCAAGACCTGAATAAGCCTGAAGAATTTGAGGCAGTTTTTCAAAAATTAGATGAAAAAAAGATAGGTATATTAGAAACTAAAGAAGTTACTGAAGTAGAAAAAGAGAAGAAAAAGGATAAGCCGGCTAAGTCGGGGCCAATTGATGATCCAGTTAAAATGTATCTTAAGCAAATGGGCCAAATTCCCCTGCTTTCGAGGGAAGAAGAAATTGGGCTAGCTAAAAAGATTGAAGCTAGAGAAATTGATCTAAGAGATGAAGTTTTCTCAACTGGGATTGCCAAAGATATGTTTATAGATATTTCACAAAAGCTAATTAAAGGAAAGCTGAATCCGGATGATTTCGTTAAAGGCGAAATCAAAGATAAAGAGCAAGAAGTTGAAAGGATTAGAAAATTATATGCGCGTCTTTTTCGAACTAGAAAAATTGATACTCAGAAAAAAATACTTAATAAATATAACTTTACAATTGGGATAATTGAAAAAATTTTAGATAAAATAAGAAACGCAGTATCTAAAGTAATTAAACTAAATAAACAGATTGATAGGCTAAAAGCAAAAAGGAAAAAAGAGTCAGAACGACGCAAACTTATGAAGGAAAAACGCAGCTTAGTTAAAAAGCTTGGTTTTTCGGAGAAATCTATTAAAGCAAAAATGAAAATGATCTCTGAGAGAGCCGTTTTTTATAATGCCGCCAAAAGGGAGTTGGTTGAGGCAAATTTGCGTCTGGTAGTAAGTATTGCAAAAAAATATGTTAACCGGGGCCTTTCTTTTCTTGATTTGATACAAGAAGGTAATATGGGTTTAATTAAGGCGGTCGAGAAATTTGAGTATAAAAGAGGTTATAAATTTTCTACTTATGCTACTTGGTGGATAAGACAGGCAATAACCAGGGCTATAGCCGATCAAGCCCGGACCATAAGAATACCGGTTCATATGACAGAAACGATAAATAAAATAATCCGCCTATCTCGGCTTTATATTCAGGAAAAAGGCAAGGAGCCTAGCCCAGAAGAATTAGCTTCTGAGTTAGAGCTTCCGGTTTCCAAAATAAAAGACATTTTAAAAGTTTCACAGCAGCCGATATCTATCCATACTCCGATTGGAGATGAAGGAGATACTTCTTTTGGAGATTTTCTCGAAGATAAAAAAGCTACTTCTCCGGCAAATGCTACAGTATTTTCAATGCTAAAAGAAGAGTTAGGTCATATAATGCAGGGTTTGACTGATAGAGAAAAAAATATTCTTACTTTAAGATTTGGCCTAGCGGATGGTAGCCCTAAGACTTTAGAAGAGGTAGGGTCCGCTTTTAAAGTTACCCGGGAGCGGATTAGACAGATTGAGGCTAAGGCTTTGCGAAAATTGCGTCATCCTAGCCGTAGCCGCCGCTTGCAAACTTTCTTAGAGTTAACTTTATATAAAGATAAACAAAAAGGCTCATAGTTTTATGATTGATAAAGAAAGAGTAGAATATATAGCTAAGTTAGCAAAAATTAATATTAATGATCAAGAAAGTGAATTTTTATCTTCACAACTTTCTAAAATCATTGATTATATTGATAAGTTAAAAGAAGTTGATACAAAAGGGATTAAACCATTAAGAAGCTTATCTACAGGCCAGCCTTTAATGCGGGAAGATAAAGCTAAAAATAATTTGGCTAAAGATGACATTTTAAAAAATGCCCCTGCTTGTTTAGATAGTTTTTTCAAAATACCCAGAGTTATAAAATGACAAATAATTTAATTATAAAACCAGCTTATCTTATAGCAAAAGATATTAAGGATAAAAAAAATAGCCAAGGAGAAGTCTATTCATTTTTTGAAAAAAGAATTAGCCAACACAATGCTTCCTTAAATGCTTTTGTTGACTTATACAAAAATAATTTTGATAACCAAAGTAACTCAAATTTAACTGGAGTGCCGATTGCTATAAAAGATAATATTTGCATTAAAGGCAAAAAAATAACCTGTGCTTCAAAAATTCTTAAGTATTATCAGGCAGTTTACGATGCAACTGTAATTAAAAAATTAAAATCTTCCGGCTTAAGTTTAATCGGTACTACCAATATGGATGAATTTGCTTTTGGCTCATCTACAGAGAATTCTTGTTATGGGCCTACGAAGAACCCTTGGGATAAAACAAGGGTTGTGGGCGGTTCAAGCGGGGGTTCTGCTGCTGCTGTTTCGGCTAGGTTGGTGCCGTTTGCTTTAGGTTCAGATACAGGCGGTTCTATCCGCCAGCCGGCTTCATTTTGTGGGGTTGTTGGCCTAAAACCTACCTACGGGAGGGTTTCTCGTTATGGATTAGTTGCTTTTGGCTCCAGCCTTGACCAAATTGGGCCAATTACAACTAACATTAAGGATTGTGCCTATTTATTAAATATAATATCTGGTTTTGACCAAAATGATTCTACATCTGCTAAAGTAGCTGATCCTGATTTTACAAAATCTTTAGGCCAAGATGTGGCCTCTCTAAGGATTGGCTTGCCTAAAGAATACTTTGATCAAGATTTGAATTCGGAAATTAAAGAAACATTGGATCAGGCAATAATTTTTTTTAAGAAAAAGAATATTCAATTTAAAAAAATTTCATTACCTCATACTCAATATTCAGTGCCGACTTATTATATAATTGCTTCTTCAGAAGCAAGCTCTAATCTGCAAAGGTTTGATGGTATTCGTTATGGCTATCGAGCCAAAGCTGATGATCTTTGGCAAATTTATCAAAAAAGCCGTTCTCAAGGTTTTGGCGATGAAGCAAAGAGAAGGGTTTTTTTAGGTACTTATAGTTTATCGAGCGGTTATTATGATGCCTATTATCTTAAGGCTTTAAAAGTGAGGCGGTTAATAAAGAATGATTTTGACCAAGCTTTCAAAGAAGTAGATGCGATTCTTACTCCCACAACTCCTACTGCTGCTTTTAAGATTGGAGAAAAAATAAAAGATCCTTTAAGCATGTATTTGTCTGATATCTATACGATTTCTTCTAACCTCGCCGGAATTCCAGCAGTATCTCTTCCTTGTGGTTTCACAAAAGATAATTTACCTTTAGGGATGCAGCTAATAGCCAAAGATTATGATGAGGCAACCTTAATAAAATTAGGGGATGCTTTTCAGCAAGATACAGATTTTCATAAAAAAATTCCGGAATTAAAAAATGTTTGATACAACAATCGGATTAGAAGTTCATGTTCAGCTAAACACAGAATCTAAAATATTTTGTTCTTGTTCAACTGAGTTTGAAAGTCCTCCCAATTGTAATATTTGCCCGGTTTGTTCTGGGCAACCGGGAGTACTGCCGGTATTTAATAAAAAAGCTTTAAGTTTAGGCTTACGGGCGGCACTTTCTTTAAATTGTAAAATAAATGAAAGTATCTATTTTGAACGAAAAAATTATTTTTATCCCGATTTGCCAAAAGATTATCAAATATCTCAATATAAAAGCCCTTTAGGTCATGAAGGCAGTATCCAAATTAATAAAAATAAAAAAATTGGTATCGAGAGAGTTCATCTAGAGGAAGACGCGGGTAAGCTAATACATAAAGATAAATATTCACTAGTAGATTTTAATCGTACTGGAATTCCGCTTCTTGAGATAGTATCTCATCCAGAGCTAACCAGCCCGGATGAAGCCTTTGATTATTTATATTCGCTTAAATTAATCTTACAATATATGGGAGTATCCACTTGTAATATGGAAAAAGGATATCTACGTTGCGATGCTAATATTTCTTTAAAAGAAAAAGGTGCAGATAGTTTTGGCACAAAAGTAGAATTAAAAAATATGAATAGCTTTAAGGGGGTTAAAGCGGGCCTGGAATATGAGGTAAAAAGGCAAGCCGCTCAACTTAAGGATAAAAAAATTATTGTCCAAGAAACAAGATTATGGGATTCTGATAAGTTAAAAACTGTTGTTATGCGCAGCAAAGAAGAAGCTCATGATTACCGTTATTTTCCTGAACCGGATTTACCGGATTTTATAATATCAAAAAAAATGATAGATCAAGAAAAAGAATCTCTAGGGGAATTGCCCAAGGCAAAAAGAGAGCGTTTTATCAATCAGTATCAATTTAACGAAAAGGAAAGTTGTTTGCTTGTTGAGAATAAACAATTAGCAGATTTTTTTGAAAAAGTTTTAAATTTTTATAAACAACCTAAAAAAATTTATAAATTATTATTCGGCCCCTTTTTGGAACAAGTTAATTTATTGAAAGGTGGTTTTGATTCTGTTAAAATTTCTGCCAAAGATTTTGCCAAGGTGGTAAAATACTTTAGCGAAAATAAGATAAATAATTTAGGAGTTAAAAAAATTATTTCTTTAACAATAGATAGCAATAATGATGTAGATAAAGTGATTAAGAAGGAAGGGCTAATTCAATTATCAGACGAAAAGGGAATAGAAAAAATAGCAGAAGAAATATTAGTTAACAATTCTAAAGCGGTTCAAGAATATAAACAGGGCAAAGCCCAAGCGATTCAATTTTTGGTAGGGCAAATTATGAAAGAAACAAGAGGAAGGGCGAATCCTCAATTAGCAAGAAATATCCTAGAAAGGAGGTTAAAGAAATGAGAAAAAGATTTAATTTATTTTTATTGGTAGTTTCAGTAGTGAGTATTTTTGGTTATGGGGTTGGGTATTCTTTAGGAGAAGAAAAAGAGACAGCTTTTGAAAATTTAGATATTTTTGCCGAGGGCATAGCTACAGTTGAAAAAAAATACGTAGAAGAAGAAAAACTGAAGGATTTAATCTATGGAGCAATGAAAGGGGTATTAAGTTCATTAGATTCTTACAGCCAATTTTTAACACCCGATGATTATAAAAATTTAATAGTTGAAACCGAAGGAAAATTTGGCGGCCTGGGAATTGAAATTACAATAAAAGATGGTGTGCTTACTATTATATCTCCTATTGAAGACACACCGGCTTGGGAAGCGGGTATTCAGCCGGGTGATATTATTGTTGAAATTGATGGAGAAACAACAAAAGATATTACTTTAAATGAAGCAGTTAAAAAATTAAGAGGAAATCCTAAAACAAAAGTTACTTTGACTGTTTTACACCCTGACCAGCGGGAAGTCTCAGAAATTGAGATAACTCGGGCAATAATTAAGATAGAAGATATTAAAAACAGTTCTATATTAGAAAATAATATCGGTTATGTAAAAATAGCTGAATTTAGAGAATCGACTGCTAAAGACCTAGAAAAAGAGTTAGCTAAATTAAAGAAGCAAGAGTTAAAAGGGTTAATTTTAGATATGCGTAATAATCCTGGTGGTTTGCTTTCATCCGCAGTTGATGTTGCCAGTATATTCTTAAAAAAAGGGCTATCTATTGTTTCAACAGATTCAAGGAATCAAGAAGAGGTAGTCTATAGATCTGATTATTTTTCCCCTAAACTCCTAGATATACCAGTTGTAGTTTTAATCAATAAAGGAAGCGCTTCTGGTTCAGAGATTGTAGCCGCAGCCCTAAGAGATAATAATCGTGCTGTGCTTATGGGAGAAACTACTTTTGGAAAAGGTTCTGTACAAACTATTATTCCTTTATCAGATGGTTCGGCCATGCGTCTCACAACCTCTCGTTATTATACTCCGGCTGGGATAAGTATTCATGAAAAAGGGGTAAAGCCGGATATAGTTGTTAAAAAAGTTGAAGTTTCTGAATCAGAAGATATATTTGAAAAACTACAAAAAGAAAAGAATTTCGAATATAAAAAAGATTATCAAGTAATAAGAGCTCTAGATTTAATGAAAGGCCTGATCGTCCTTTCTCCTTCGCAGAGATAAAAAAGGTTAATTCCATTTTCCGAGAGACGATAGACGAAGGACGAAAAGACGAATAAATTTATCGTCCATCGTCTGTCATCCGTCGTCTATCGGAACAAGCTAGCTTAGAGAATGGGGGTTATATGTATACTTTAGGAATAGAAACATCTTGTGATGAAACATCTGTTGCTGTATTGAAAAATTTAAAGGTTTTATCTAATATAACCATTTCTTCTTTAAAGGCTCATAAAAAATATGGCGGGGTAGTTCCCGAGATTGCGAATAGAGCTCATCTTGATAATATCGATAAAGTATTAAGCCTTGCCCTGGAAGAAGCGAAAATTAAAATTAAATCTATAGATTTAATAGCAGTAACCTATAAACCGGGATTGATTGGAGCTTTACTTGTGGGCCTTAATTTTGCTAAGGCTTTATCAGTAGCCTTAAAGGTTCCCTTTCTTGGGGTAAACCATCTTTACGCTCATTTTTTTTCTCCCTTTTTAAATTATAAGCATAGATTAAAGTTTCCTTTTTTAGGTTTGGTAGTATCGGGTGGGCATACCAGTATTTATCAGGTAAATAAAATCGACAGTATAAAAACTATCGGCACTACTCAAGATGATGCTTGTGGTGAAACTTTAGATAAAGTAGCTGTTAACTATGGGCTAGGTTACCCGGGTGGTAAAATAATAGATCAATTGTTTGAGCCTAAATATAAAAAAGAATTTAGTTTTAAGTGCGGCAAAATTGGTTTAAACTTAAGCTTCAGCGGAATTAAAACAGCTTTGGTTTATAAAAAAAATGAGCTCGAAGCTAAAAATGGAAAATTAAACCTTGATTTTAAAAAGAAACTTTTATCTTCTTTTCAATTTTCTTTGGTTGAGGTAATTGTAAAAACAATAGTAGAAGCTTCAAAAACAAAGAAAATTAAACGAGTTAGTTGCGGAGGGGGAGTTATAGCCAATAGTTTTTTGAGATATAGGTTAAAGCAAGAGCAAAAAAAAGAATCTATTGATTTTTTAATTCCGTTTTTGGAATATACTCAAGATAATGGAGCAATGGTTGCAGGATTAGGTTTTTATTTGTATAATAAAACCAGAGTAACCAGCAGCCTAAATTTAGGTGCTGAATCAAATTAATAAAAGGGAGGTTTGATATGGCAAAGAAAAAAGAAAAAATTCTCGATGTAGATGCGACTATGCAAGGGAGTTTAGTTTTTTCTGACCCGGTTAATTTAAGAATAAATGGTGAATTCGATGGAAATCTAACTACTAAAGGAAGTTTAACCATTGGTGAAACTGCTTCAGTTAAAGCTCAAATTAAAGGAGAAAATGTAATTGTCTCCGGTAAAGTAAATGGAACTGTTAAAGCTGATAATGTTAAACTATTTTCGACAGCCGAAGTATATGGAGATATTCAAGCAGCTAAGATTTCTATAGAAGAAGGGGCAATTTTTGATGGCAGGTGCCAGATGTCGGATAATAAGGTTTCTCTATCTGAGATTTCAGATTATTTATCGGTAGAAAAGCAAAAAATTATGGAATGGGTCGAAACTGATAAGATTCCGGTTGAAAAAGAAGGTAAAAAACTATGGTTTGACCGGAGAAAGGTTGACCAATGGATAGCTACAAAAACATGAAGCAGAAATTAATAACTACCAGAGAAGTTTCTCATGAGTTGGGGTTATCCGAGAAAGAGGTAATTCAACTGGCTCAAAATAACAATATTCCTCATTTTCGTATTGGAGAAGAATTTTTACGTTTTAAAAAAGAAGACATAATAAAGATTAAGCCTAAAATAAAAAAAATTTATAATTTAAGCGAAAACAACCGTAGTTTTAAAAACAGGGCAAAGGAATTTTTATATTTTAATGATTTTTATATTGGCTCAACTATTATAATAGCTGTATTGGTGTGGTTGATAGTAAAAGATTTTTTCTAAGAGAGGTGAAACGATGGTAACTTTTGAAGATTTTAAAAAATTAGAATTAAAAATTGGAAAAATAATTAAAGTTGAGGAACACCCTAATGCTGAAAAGTTATATCTTCTAACTATAGATTTAGGAGCTAAACAAATTCAGTTAGCTGCAGGTATAAAGCCTTTTTATGCTCTATCAGAGCTAGAAGGGAAATTAATACCGGTTTTAGTTAATTTAGAACCAAAAAATATTCGTGGTGTTGAGTCACAGGGAATGCTTCTTGCTGCAGAATCAAAAGACGATGTTAGCTTATTAGTTTCTGATAAAAGTGTTGAACCAGGCAGTGCGGTCCGATAAAAATGCTTAAAACTCACTATATTGAAAAAACATTGAAGCCTGAATCAGATATGGTGGATATTACCTCTGATCTAGAAGATATAGTTAGAAAGGAATCTTTAACCAATGGTTTATTATTTCTTTCGTCAATTGGTTCAACATCTGCTATAACAACAGCTGAATTTGAATCAGGATTAATTAAAGACCTAAAAAATACTTTTACTAAACTTTTTCCTTTCAAAAAAGATTATTCCCATAATGCTACTTGGGCCGATGATAATGCCCATTCCCATCTGAGGAGTTCTTTCCTGAAAACAAATTTTTTTGTTTCAATAACTGAGGGTAAACTTGATTTAGGAACTTGGCAGCAAGTGATTTTAGTAAATTTTGACACAAAAACAAGAAACAGAAAAATTGCAGTTAAGGTCTTAAGCTAGAAAAATATAAAATGGATTTAGATAAAAGCGTCAAAGAGTGTCCTCTAATTTTCCTAGATTTAGAAACAACCGGATTATTGGTAGAAAGAAGTTCTATCTGCGAGATTGCAGCTTTTTTAATTGAACAGGGTAAAATAGTAGATGAGTTTCATACCTTGGTTCATCCTCATCAAAAAGTTCCTTATGCAGCTTTTTGTATTCATAAAATTTCAGACAAAGACTTAATTGGTGCCCCTTATTTCAAAGATATTGCCGGCAGCTTAATTAATTTTTTATCTAGAGGTATTCTTTGTGCCTATAATGTCTCTTTTGACCTAGGCTTTATGAACTATCAATTAAAGAAAAATCATATAGAATGCATAGATCCGCCTCTTATTGATGTATTAGCTATGGCAAAAAATATATTAAATCTTAAAAGTTATAAATTAGAATCGGTAGCTAGATTTTTCGAGTTAACTTCAGAAATACAGTTTCATCGGGCTAAAGATGATGCTTATGTAACTTATTTGATTTTTTCTAAATTAATTGAAATTGTAGAGAAAAAGCAATCTATTCAAGCTAAAAAAATTATTAATTTATATAATCCGTAGGCGCGAAGTTGCTTGATATTGATAAGAAAAACCAGTATAATTTACCCTGTGGAATAATTTCGCTTTGCGAATTTGCTTTAAAAATATAAATCTCATTAAAGGAGGTTAGGAATGGATCAAATTTTAGAAATTTTAGAAGATAATGCCAGAATACCCATAGAAGACCTGAAAAAATTAACTGGCAAAACCGAAAAGCAAATCCAAACTGCCATAAAAAAATATGAAAAAAAAGGGATTATTGTTAAATATAAAACCTTAATTAATAAAGAAAAAGTAAAAAATTATCAAAAAGATGTAGCTTTAAAAGAGGGCGAGGTAAATCCTCAAAAAGATGTAGGTTTTGATCTAATCGCTCAAAGAATTTATAGATTTTCAGAAGTAAAAAATTGTTTTTTGCTCTCAGGCACCTATGATCTCTTGATTGAAGTAGTAGGGCCCGACATTAATACTGTAGCCAGCTTTGTGTCGGAGAAGTTATCTCCTTTAAGCTCAGTAAAAAGAACAGCTACTCACTTTATGTTAAAAAAGTATAAAGAAGATGGAGTAATTTTGGTAAAAAAAGATAAAAATAGAAGATTACCGATAAGCTATTAGTTAATAGCTTGTTCCGATAGACGAGAGACGACAGACGATGGACGCTTCGTTTTTTCGTTTTTCATCCATCGTCCTTCGGAATGAGTGTTTAAAGGAAGGTAAAATGATATCTAAGCACGTAGAAAAAATGGCTCCTTCAGGGATAAGGGAGTTTTTTGACTTAGTTTTGGGCATGCCGGATGTTATTTCTTTAGGAGTGGGAGAGCCTGATTTTATTACTCCCTGGAGAATAAGAGAAAAAGCTATAACTGCGCTTGAAGAAGGACTTACCTCATACACTTCAAATCAAGGTTTATTTTTGCTTAGGGATTCTATAGCTGATTACTTAAAGGCACAATATAGCTTAAGCTATAAACCTGATAAAGAGATTTTAATTACAGTGGGGGTAAGTGAAGGCTTAGATTTATCATTAAGGGCAATTCTTGAGCCAAAAGATAAAGTCATTGTTGTTGCTCCTTATTACGTGGCTTATCCTGCTTTAGTTGAACTAAACCATGGTAAAGTTTTATTGCTTGAGACCAGGCAAGAGGACAACTTTAAAATTAATCCGGAAAAGTTATCTCAGCTCCTAAAGCATAACCCTAAAGCAATAATATTAAATTATCCTTCAAACCCTAGCGGGATAACTTATACGCCTTTAGAATTAAAAAAAATATGGAGTCTTTTAGCTAAGAAAGATATCATTATTATAAGCGATGAGACCTATGATTTACTTACTTATGGCCAAAAGCATACCTCTTTTTCTGGTTTGGCTAAATTAGCAAAAAAAAGAACTATTCTTTTAAATGGTTTTTCCAAAGGCCA
>JAIPHS010000012.1 GCA_021735105.1 Candidatus Omnitrophota bacterium | reverse complement strand
GGGCAACCGTAGGATGATAAAGTCATAAGTTGTAAGTCACAAGTCACAAGTTGTAAGCCACAAGTTAAAAACGGAGCAAAAAGCTAAAAAATGCGAAAAATAAATAACAAAAACAAGAGAGTTAAAAAATCGCTGCTATATATAGTTCTTCTATCTTCTATTTTCTATCTTCTACCTTCTCTTTGTTATGGGCAGGATTCCGGAGAGCTTGTAAATAAAGGCTGGTCTGCGCTTGGCAAGAGAGATTTTGAAAAGGTTCGCGAGGTTACAGATGATTGTATCCAAAAATACCAAGAAAAGGCTAAAGAACAAGCTAGCCGACTAAATAGTTTTCCTGCTAAAGGAGAAGAAGATCAATACAAAACTATGAATGATGTAGCTACCTGTTACTTTATAAAAGCAGAGAGCTACATGCGGGAAGATAAAAAAGAAAAGGCTGTAGAAGTTTTTCAAGAAGTTGTCCAATTTTACCCTTATGCACAAAGTTTTGACCCCCGCGGTTGGTATTGGTCGATAAAAGAAAAAGCTCAAAAATCAATTAATAAACTTATAACCGGAAAAATTGAAGAAGAAGAACTAGAAGAGGTAATCATTAGCCAAATTGACCTCTATGATCCGGGGCAAGATTTACCGATAGATTATGAAAAATTTGGTGAATTTAAAGGGGTTGGGACAGAAAACTATGAATATATTATTGAAAACCCAATCGAACTAGCCGAAGCGGTAGGCGAAGCTATTTATCCCAACACAAGTGCTGTCAAGTTTGATCCTCATTATCAAGAAATAAAAAACAAACTTCACAAAATTGATCATTGGAAAGTATTAAATTCCCGAAATTTAAATGTTGCTTTTTATAAATGGGTAAAAACCCCTGAGCCAACCGGAATACGTCAATTTTATATTGGAGAAATTTTAGAAAAAAGCGGTTTAATTAAACATGCGATAAAAGCATACTATGCAGTTTTAGTTCATTTTCCCAAAACTTACGGTTGGACTTACTGGAATACTCCCTGGTATGTAGGAAATGCTGCTCTTTACCGGATAAAATATCTTCTTAGAAAGCACCCTGGATTAAATTTAAAACTAGAAGGTGCTGAAATTACAGTAGTCAATGGTTTTGATAATAATATTCGTGATGATATTTTTATTGTAAATCCAGGAAAATTAGTAAAAAAGACATTTTGGGAAAAAATATTTTGTAAAAAAACATGCAACCAAAAAAAAAGAAAACTTGGTAAGATTACAAATAGTTTCGGTAAAGACGTAAAATTAGTTCAATATGAAAACGGCGACTGGCAATTACTTGTAGATGACAAACCTTTTATCTTAAAGGCGATAACTTATGATCCAACTCAAGTCGGTGAGTCTCCTGATGAAGGGACAATGGAAGATTGGACAAGACAAGATGTAAACAATAATGGCATAATTGACGCGCCTTTCGAAGCTTGGCTCGATAAAAATGAAAATAATCAAAAGGATGATGATGAAAAAAGAATAGGAGATTTTCAATTAATGGCTGATATGGGGGTAAACGCAATCCGGCTTTACAACCAACCGTTTAGGCGAAATAAAAAAATTATTGGACAAATGTATGAAAAATATGGTATATATACCCTAATGGGCGACTTCCTCGGTAAATATACCTTAGGAAGTGGAGCTGACTGGGAGAAGGGAACTGACTATGATAACCCCACCCATCAAAAGAATATGCTCAAAAGCGTAAGGGAAATGGTTGAAACCTGGAAGGACGAAGATGCCATTCTTTTCTGGATCCTTGGCAATGAGAATGTTTACGGATTAGGCTGTAATGCTGATAAAAAGCCGGCTAGTTTTTTTAAATTTGCTAATAAAGCTGCAAAATTAATTAAAAAGCTTGATCCTCGCCAGCGGCCGGTAGCGATCGCCTCTGGTGACACCCTTTATCTCGATATTTTTGCTAAACATTGCCCGGATATCGATATATTTGGTACTAACTCTTATCGAGGTAAATACGGTTTCTTGGGATTATTTAACGATGTAAAAAGAGTCTCCGGTAAGCCGGCAATAATTACCGAATACGGAGCACCGTCTTACGGTAAAGGATACACAAATAAAGAAGCTCAAAGCCTTCAAGCTGAATATCATGATAGTTGCTGGCATGATCTTAAATGCAACTCAGTTGGCTATGGAGCTGGTAATGTTTTAGGCGGTATGGTTTTTGAATGGCTTGATGAATGGTGGAAAGCTTACGAACCGCATTATCACGACAAAAAAGCTCTTTTCAGCGGTGCTTTTTTAGACGGTTACATGTACGAAGAATGGTTGGGATTGATGAGCCAAGGTGATGGGAGTAAATCCCCCTTTCTTAGACAACCTAAAAAATCTTATTTTAAATACAAAGAATTATGGAACACAGACTAAAATAAAAAAAGTACCGAAGGACGAAAGACGAAGGACGAAAAGACGAAATCATCCATCGTTTTAGCAAAGCGGTCGTCTCTCGTCCAGCGGAACGAAAATACAACCTAACAAAAAGGAGGTTTCGATGAAAAGAATAGGTTTGTTGAGCGTATTATGTGCTCTTTTGATTTTAACTGTTTCAGCTGGCGCGCAGGAAGTGGCATGCGAAGAAGGTGATTTTTACATTTATGCTGATAAAAATTCACCTAAAAATCACTTTATTCCCTCGGGTTGGATGGGCGATACTGGTGATTTAGCTTTTAATGATCAGGCTACTGAAGAAGCTTTATCGGGTGGAACATCAATGAAAATAAATTATGATCCGGAAAAAGGCAGAGGCCAAGGTTGGGCTGGAATTTATTGGCAGTCAGCTCAAAATAATTGGGGAACTAAAGACTCTGGTTACGATCTATCCGAATATAATAAGTTAGTTTTTTCAGCCAAAGGAGCCAAAGGCGGAGAAGTAATAACAGGAGTGAAGGTGGGCGGATTAACTACAATCGGAGCAAATAGAGAACCGGCCCCCTACCCCGATACTGTAAATAAAGAATCAGGGCCAATTCGAGTTACTGATAATTGGCAAGAGTATCAAATCAATTTGACTGACGAAGACCTTTCCTATGTAAATGGAGGATTAGCAATAACTTTTAATGCTGATCATGCCCAAGGCGAACAAACCATATACATAGATGATGTCCGTTACAGCTATGACTCTGATTTAACCTCTGAAGATGATTCTGCAAATTTCCCCTTCTATGTGTATGCCGACAGCAACTCCTTAGACAATCATTTCGTTGCTTCTGGCTGGATGCCGGCTACCGCTGCAAAAGATATCCGCCTTGATACTAATTGGAAAAATTATCCTTTTAGCGGAGGTACTTGTATTAGAGTTGAATATAAGAATAATTCCGGAACCCGCTGGGCCGGAATTTATTGGCAACAACCAGCCGATAACTGGGGAACAGTCCCTAAAGCCGGCTATGGTTTGCAAGGAGCCGAAAAACTTACCTTTTGGGCTAGAGGTGATAAGGGTGGAGAAGTAATTTATGAGTTTAAGATAGGCGGCTTATCCAGCGGCGAATATCCTGATTCTGACAGCGCAAGCATAGGCCCAATTGAACTTTCAACAGAATGGGAAAAATATAAAATTGACCTACGGGGGAGAGACCTTTCTTATGTGATTGGTGGATTCGCTTGGGCAACTAACATTGATGTCAATGATCCAGAAGGCATTGTTTTCTACATTGACGAAATTAAATACGAAAAGTAAAATTAAAGTTAAGTGAATTATTTTAAAAAAACATTAAAGTATGCAGGGTGCATCCTTTTAATCTTTGTTCTATTTATCGGTTTAATTACTGACAGCTATGCTAAAACTAGCTTAGTAGAAATTGAAAAAAATGAAAAAGGAGGATACACCCTGTATGTTGATCAAACGCCTTTTTTGACCAAGGGGGTTATCTATAACCCTACCCCAATAGGAAAAGGGCCAAAACATGACTTTTTTAGCCGCAGACCAAAGCCTTGGATGAATATTGATGGAAAACTTATGGCTGAAATGGGCTTAAATGCAGTAAGGATTTATTCTCCCGGAGAAGATCTCGATACTGTAAAAGAATTTATTGCTGATCTTTACCAAAATTATGGAATTTATACTACGATAAGCGACTGGTTGGGCCTTTGGGACCAGCCTAGGGCAAATTATGCTGATCCAACTTTTCGTAAAAAAACAAAAGAACGAATTTTAAATATCGTCAAAGCCTTAAAAGACGAAAAAGGTGTATTGATGTGGATTTTAGGAAATGAAAATAACTACACCTTTTCCGGAAAAATTGGTTTTTGGACCTCTCCTGAAATAGAAAAAATTGACAAAATATATAAAAAACAGCAAAAAAGAGCAGAAATTTACTACTCCTTTATCGATGAGCTAGCCGAAGAAATAAAAAAAATTGACCCAAACCATCCGGTTGCATTAGGTAATGGAGAATCTAGTTTTCTTGATATTGCCGCAGAGAATTGTGAAAATATAGATGCCTTGGCAATTATCATTTATCGGGGTAAAACTTTTGGGAATACTTTTGAAAATATTCGAAAAACCTTTGATAAACCAATCATCCTTTCTGAATTCGGCTCTGACTCCTACGATGCTTACCGAAAAAAAGAAGACCAAGATATTCAATCAGAATTTATTCTGGCTCAATGGAAAAAAGTTTACAGTAATACCACTGTCGGCGGTAACGAAACCGGAAATGTTTTAGGCGGTTTTGTCTTTGAGTGGACCGATGAGTGGTGGAAGTTCAACGAAGGTTTTCCGGATGACTGGTCAAAACACAATCCTGAGGCAGGTTGGTCAAATGGTTCTTATTACTATGATATTCGCGCAAAGCATAACCTCAACATGAACGAAGAATGGTTTGGAATTATATCTTTATACAAGCAAAAAGAAGATGGCCTTTGCGAGAGAGTCCCCAAAAAAATTTACTACAATCTTAAAGAATATTTTCAAAAGATTGAAGAAAGAAGGGTTTTACCTGCCAAAAAATAATAAACCATCCATACATTATTTGATTTATATTCGTTGATTTTTTTTGTTTATTAAGAAACATGAAGAAACTTTGGTTAAATTCATTACTACTTTCGATATTAATTCATCTTTTATTTTTTTCTGCTCTCATTTTTTATCCTTTTTCAGCTAAAACAAAAGAAGATGAAAAAGAAATAAAAAAAATTGAGATCATCCCGGAAGAACTCCCTAAAAAAGAGATAGAAATTCCTAAACAATCAAAGTTAATAGATAAAGAGCCCCTTCCCTATAAAGAGAATATGATAAATAAATTACTAGATGTAGGTAAACCCAGGCCTTCTTTAGACAAAATAAAACAAACCCAAAATCAATCTAGCAGCATACTCCTATCAAACTTAATTAAAACAGAAAAATTGCAAAAAAGTTCTGCCTATATGAACTACTACCGGATAATACGTGAAAAAATAAGAAAAAAAGCTTATCAGGGCTATAATGGCCAAGGCCGGGGCAAGGTATACCTAAACTTTAATATTACCAGTAATGGCCTGCTCAAGGCAATCCGGGTAGGAGAACAATCGGTAAACAACTCAAGCCTTAAAAAAACGGCTCTTTTAAGCATAAAAGAATCTGCTCCCTTTCCGTCATTTCCTGAAGGATTAGAGGAATATTCTCAACTTCAGTTTAACATATCTATATATTTTAAAAATAATTGACATTTTAAGTTACAGCTGTTATTTTATCTTTTATGATAAGAAAAACTATAGTAAGCGGGCAATTTTATCCCGGCAAAAAAGAAGACCTGGATACTTTAATAAAAAAACTTAGCCCAGAAAAAGTTCAGTCTCGCTGTCGAGCTAAAGGAGTTATAGTTCCCCATGCCGGATACCCTTTTTCCGGTAAAGTTGCCGCAGCTGCAATTTCTAAAATTACAGCACCTAAGAATATAGTTATGCTGGGGGTAAATCATAGGGATTTAGGCAAAAAGTTTTCTTTATCAGAAGCAGAGTCATGGCAGACTCCTTACAGAGAAGTTAAAGTTAACCATTTTTTAGGAGAGAAAATATTAGATTCCGGCAGCTTTATCCAGAAAGATTCTTTTGCCCACAAAGCCGAACATTCTCTTGAAGTAGAGTTGCCTATCCTACAATACTTTTTTAAAGACTTTCAAATCATTCCCATCTCTTGCAGTTTATCAGATCAAGAAACCTATAAAGGCGTTGCAAATCAAATACACCAAGGCATAAAAGATAACTCAACTGATACTTTGCTTTTAGCCTCAACTGATCTTACCCACTATGAGCCTGATCAAACCGTACGAAGAAAAGACAGAAAAGTTATCGAAGCTATAACAGAGTTAAATCCGGAAAAATTAATAAAACAAGTTGAAGAAAATAATATTACAATGTGCGGGGTTGCCCCGGTAGCTGTCATGCTGTTTTGCCTCGCTGGCCAATTTAAAAAAGCAGAAGTTATCCTTTATCAAACCAGCGGCGATGCAACCGGCGACTATAGCTCAGTTGTGGGTTATGCTGGAATAGTAGTTAGATAAAATTAACTAAAAAACGGAGGTTAGATTATGGATCAAGATAAAAAGAAAACTATCGACAAAAACTGGAAAGAACAGGTAAATAAAGAAAAACAAACTTATCAAAAGAATAACCAACCTTACCATAAGCCTGATTTCAATATTTTTATTTCTTCATTAAGCATGCAGGCAATGATTGCTTTAGGCCGCCTGGAAAATCCGGTAACTAAAAAACAAGAGAAAAATTATGATCAAGCCCGTTACCTTATTGATACCTTAGAAATCATTGAAGCTAAAACAAAAAATAATTTAGATGATCAAGAAAGAAAACTACTTGATGAATCATTATTTAGCCTTAGAATGGCATATTTAGAGGAGAAAAAAAATGGATAAAAAATTATTAAAAATTTTAGCTTGTCCGGTCTGTAAGGCAGGCGTAAAAGTAGATAAAAAAAGAATAGTTTGCCAAAAATGCGGTAGGATTTATCCGATAAAGAACGGAATTCCAATCATGTTAGAAGAGGAGGCAAAGATAGATGAATAAAAAAATATTAGTAGTACACGGGCCCAACCTTCATCTGTTGGGGCAAAGAGAGCCTGACATCTATGGAAAAACTACCTTAGAAGATATTAACAAAGAACTTTCTTTACAAGCAAAAAAAATAGGGATTGCTATCAGTACATATCAATCAAATCAAGAAGGGCAAATTATTGATAAAATTACTCAAAGCGGCTCAAATCTTATCATTATAAATCCAGCCGCCTACACCCACACTTCAGTAGCCATTCGTGACGCCTTAGCTGCTATAGAGCAGCCGGTAATTGAGGTACATCTTTCAAATATTTACAAAAGAGAGGATTTTAGAAAAAAATCTTTAATCAGTGATGTTGTTACTGGAACCATAAGCGGTTTCGGCGAAAATAGTTACTATCTAGCGCTCCAAGCCGCGGCAGTACTTTTAGGCAAAACTAATGAAAAAAAGAATTAATGGCCTTTTGCAAACTTTCAAGAAAAATAATCTTGATGGTTTTATTACCAAAAATACAGCCAATCTTAACTACCTAGCCGGGATAAATGAAGCCGAAGGGTGGTTACTTATTACAGCTGATAAAAAACTTGTCTTTTTTACCAGCCCAATCTACGCTAAAGTTAAAAGCGAATTATCCTGCTTACAAGTAATAGCCGTAAAATCTGATTTTTCCAAAAAGTTGGCTTATACAGCCAAAAAACTAAAATTAAAAAAAATAGGTTTCTCAAAACAAAAGATAAGTTTAGCTGTTTATCAAAAAATAAATGAAACCCTTAACTCAAAAAATATAGATTTTATCCCTAATAAACCTTTAATTACTAACTTAAGGGTGCGTAAGGATAAAAGCGAGATAAAATTAATCAAAAAAGCGGCCGCTGTTAGCTTAGAGGCTTTTGATTATAGCGAAGAAATTTTTAGTCAAACCATGACTGAAAAAGATTTAGCTATTGAGATAGAGCGCTTTTTAAAAATAAAATCAGATAATAAGATAGCTTTTCCCGCAATTGTAGCTTCGGGTAAAAACACTCTATTTGCTCACTATCGCCCTGGAGAAACTTTAATTAATGATTTTTTTCTAATTGACTTGGGCGCAATACATTGTGGATATTGTGCTGACTTGACAAGAATATTTTTTTGGGGTAAAATGCCATCTCTTTTTCAAAAGATTCACAAAACAATAAAAAAGGCACACAATACAGCAATCAGTAAGATTAAAGAGGGGAAAAAGGCTTCGGAAATTGACAAAGTAGCCCGCGATATAATTGAAAAAAGCGGTTTTGGTAAATATTTTATCCATGGATTAGGCCATGGGATTGGATTAGAGGTTCATGAGCCGCCCTATCTTGGGCCAAATCAAGATGATATCTTAACAGAAGGAATGGTTGTAACCATTGAGCCCGGCATATACTATAAAAACCATTTTGGGATAAGATTAGAAAATATGGTAGTAGTTAAATCAAACAGTTGTGAGGTAATAAGTTGAGCATTTCTCTATCACAACTTAAACCGTCTTTAACAATTGAATATAATAAACAGCCCTACATAATTTTAGAGTCCAAACATGTTAAAATGGCACGCGGCTCATCCTTTGTCCGGGCAAAAATAAAAAACTTAATCACCTCCCAAGTTTTAAACTGTGCTCTGCGTGATTCTGACAAAATTAACGCTGCTTTTGTTGAAAGAAAAAAATTAATGTTTAGTTACAAAGAAGGAGAACATTATCATTTTCTCGATGTAGATAGTTACCAGGATTTTATTTTACATCAAGAAGCATTAAAAGATAAAGTTAAATGCTTTAAAGAAAATTTAGAATTAGCAGGGCTGTTTTATAAAAATAAGTTAATTAGCTTAGAATTACCCGCATCAATCACGTTAAAGGTAGCTAAAACAGATCCTGGTTTTCGCGGCAATACAGTAAAATCAGGCACAAAACCCGCTAAACTTGAAACTGGTTTAGTGGTAGAGGTTCCTCTATTTATAAAAAACGGGGATCAAATAAAAATAGATACTCGTAATCAACAATATCTAGAAAGAATCTAGCACAGCGCAGAGCGCAAAGCGCTAAATGTTAGATTTTAAGCTATGCGCTATGCTCTTTGCGCTATGCAAAATAGGAGGGGATATGGATATAAAAAAGCTCAACAAATTTATAAAATTTATGGATGATAATAATTTAAGTGAACTAGAGATAGAAGAAGGTAAACAGCGAATCCGGCTTAAAAAATATGAAGGTAAAGAACCGCAAATTTCTTATCAGGAAGTTCCAGAAAAACCACCTCAAGAACCAAAAAAAGAAAAGAATGAGAGCTTAATTGAGATAAAATCACCAATGGTAGGCACTTTTTACCGCTCTGCTTCGCCCGGAGCCAAGCCTTATGTAGAAGCAGGCAAGACTATAGGAGAAGAGGATGTTATTTGCATAATTGAAGCTATGAAAGTCATGAATGAAGTGAAAGCTGAAACAAGCGGAAAAATAGTTCAAATTTTAGTTGAAAATGGCCAACCTGTTGAATTTGGGCAAACACTTTTTACTGTTAAACCATAAATTAAAAATAGTTAAAAGAAGATAAAATGTTTTCAAAAATTTTAGTAGCCAATCGTGGCGAAATCGCAATCAGAATATTACGCGCGGCACAAGAATTAGGTATAAAAACTGTAGCTATTTATTCTGAAGCTGATAAAAACTCACTTCATTTAGCTTTTGCAGATGAAGCAATATGTATTGGAAAAGGGCCTGCCTCGGAAAGTTATTTAAATATCTCATCAATAATCAGTGCAGCTGAAATAACTGATGCCGATGCAATCCATCCTGGTTATGGCTTTTTAGCTGAAAACCCTCATTTTGCTGAAATTTGCCACTCTTGCGGGATTAAATTCATCGGCCCTTCAACTGAAAATATCCGTTTAATGGGCGATAAAATTCAAGCAAAAAAAACAATGAAAAAAGCCGGTGTCCCGCTTATCCCGGGAAGCGATGATAAAGTAACTACCAAGGAAGAAATAATTGAAATTACAAAAAATATTGGATTTCCTGTAATTCTAAAGGCAAAATCCGGCGGGGGAGGAAAAGGAATGCGGATTTGTCATAGTGAAATAAGTTTAGCCGCATCATTACACACTGCGCAAACTGAAGCCGGCGCTGCTTTTGGTGACTCCGGCCTTTATGTTGAAAAATACCTAGAAGACCCGCGCCATATCGAAATTCAAATAGCTGCTGATTCTTGCGGCAATATGATTTATTTAGGCGAAAGGGACTGCAGTATTCAAAGAAACCATCAAAAAATAATCGAAGAAGCTCCTTGCCCAATTATTGACAGCCACACCAGAAAAAAAATGGGCCAATACGCGTTACGCGGGGCTAAAGAGATTGATTATCAAAGTGTAGGTACTGTAGAATTTCTACTTGATAAAAACGGGGAATTTTACTTTATGGAAATGAATACAAGAATTCAAGTAGAACATACCATAACTGAAGAAGTAACTGGTGTTGATCTTCTTAAACTTCAAATTCTAATTGCCGCCGGAGAAAAACTTACCCTTAAACAAAGCGATATCAAGGTTAAGGGCCACGCGATTGAATGCCGATTAAATGCCGAAGACCCGGAAAATAACTTTACGCCTTCTCCGGGTAAAATTGATTTCTGTTATTTCCCGGGAGGCAAGGATATAAGAGTTGACACTCATATTTATTCAGGTTATCATATTCCACCTTATTACGATTCACTAATTGCAAAACTAATCACAAAAGGTAAAGACCGAAAAGACGCAACCAGTAAAATGAACCGAGCTTTAACTGAGTTTATGATTGAGCCAATCAAGACAACGGCTGATTTTTGCCTTAAAGCAATAAATAGTTCAGATTTTATAAGCGGTAAATACAATACTGGTTTTATAAAAAAACTTATGGATAAACGGTAAAAGGAGGTAAAGATGGGGTTTTTAACTATTTTAATATATATTGTCTTATCTTTTAGCGTAGGTACTCTTTTAGTTATAATTCCAACCGGCATTCTTAACTTTATGAATGCAGCAGACTACCTAAACCAAAATATATTGGCTAATTTTTCCTCAAGCGCCACTTTGGTTTTAATTGGCTTAATTATTATTCTTTTATGCCTACGCTATATTCAAAAAATGATCTTAAGCGGCCGGCAAAATAAAAACATATCCCTTGAATCAAAGGAAGGCAAAGTTAACATTACGGTAATGGCAGTTGAAGATATGTTAAAGAAAATGCTGGAAGAAAGGGATGAGGTATCCCACATAAAAGTAAAGGTAAGCCTAAAGAAAAAAATAATATCGGTACAAATTAAAGGTTATCTAAATTATGAAGTAAATTTAGTTGATTTTACAAAAGAGATACAAGAAAAAGTTAAAGAAAAATTAGGAGTTCTTCTCGGCGAGGATAAAAAGGTTACAGTTAATTTACAAATTCGCAAAATTACCATGACAGATAAAAAAGAAAAGCTAGAAAATCCCGAAATACCATTTCGACACTACGAATGAAAAAATACAATCTACACTAAAAAGTAAGGAGGCATCATGAAAATCGGCATATTGACTGGCGGAGGCGACTGCCCAGGGCTAAATTCAGTTATCCGGGCAATAGTAAGAAAAACCATTGACCAAAAAAATGAAGTAACCGGAATAAAATACGGCTGGAAAGGTTTGCTTGAAAAAGAGACCATACCCTTAACCCTAAGGTCAGTATCGGGAATATTGCCTAAAGGTGGAACAATGTTAGGTACTTCTCGTACCAACCCTTATAAACAAGAGGGTGGAAGTGAATTGATTAAAAAAAATTTTAAAGAACTGGGCCTTGATGCTCTTGCTGCTATCGGAGGCGAAGACACCTTAGGAGTAGCTGCTAAACTATACAAGGAAGGATTAAATATTGTTGGCGTACCTAAAACTATCGACAATGACTTAGCGGCAACTGATTTTACCTTTGGTTTTGACACTGCAGTAAATATTGTTACCGACTGTATCGATAGGCTTCATACTACCGCTGAATCTCATAATCGGATCATAGTCGTAGAGGTAATGGGCCGTCATGCTGGTTGGATAGCAACTCACGCCGGAATTGCCGGTGGAGCTGACTATATCCTTGTTCCGGAAATACCGATAAATATGGATGAGGTTTGCCAATCACTGCAAGCTCGCCATGGAAGAGGGAAAAACTTTAGCATTGTAGTAGTTGCTGAAGGGGCTCAATTTGGAAACAAAGATTTACAAATTCAAGAAAAAAAATTAGATGATTTCGGCCATGTCCGCCTGGGCGGCATTGGCCGTAAAGTAGGCAGCTTAATTGAAGAAAGAACCGGATTTGAAACCAGAGTTACAGTATTAGGGCATATCCAACGAGGCGGTTCTCCTTCTGCTTTTGACAGAGTTTTAGGAACTCGCTATGGAGTAAAAGCTTACGAATTAATCGAAGAAAAGCAATTTGGCAAAATGGTTAGTTTAAAAGGCAATAAAATTATAGCTGTCTCTTTAGATGAAGCAACTGCTCAAATAAAAACTCTTGATTTAGATCTTTACAACCTATCTAAGATATTTTTTCGTTAAACACAGGCTTAAGATGTTAGCTGACATAAAAAGGATCATCTCACAACACCAAGATGCCCTGGAAGTTTTAAAAAAACTTAGCGGCAGAATAAAAGACATAGCTTTACTTTGCCAAAAAGCCTTAGAAAGTGATAATAAAATAATTTTTTTTGGCAATGGGGGAAGTGCCGCTGACTCACAACACCTAGCTGCGGAATTTGTCGGCCGATTTCAAAAAAACCGCAAGCCGCTTGCTTCTTTAGCATTATCGGTTAACAGTTCAACTTTAACCGCCGTAGCCAATGATTTTGGTTTCCAAAAAGTATTCAGCCGGCAAATCAGCTGCCTGGGAAAACCTGGTGATATTGCTTTTGGAATTTCAACTTCTGGTAACTCTCCCAATGTTTTAGCCGCTTTATGCGAAGCTAAAAAAAATAGAATGCACACTGTTGCATTTTTAGGAAAAGACGGCGGTAAAATAGCAGACTATGTAGATTTACCGTTAATAATTTCGGTAAGCCAGACGCCTCGAATTCAAGAAGCTCATATTTTAGCCGGCCACATAATTTGTGAATTAGTTGAGCAAACACTAACAACAAAAGATGACCAAAAATAAAAATATAAAATCTTTAAAAAAAATTGTTCAAAATTCAAAAAAACACGGTAAAAAAATAGTATTTACCAATGGTTGTTTTGATTTAATTCATCCCGGCCACATTAAAATACTAAAAAAAGCTAAAGCAAGCGGAGATATCCTAATTGTTGGCCTAAACTCAGACAAGTCGGTAAAAACCAATAAGGGCAAAAAAAGGCCCCTCCTGAATCAAAAAGCCAGAATTACTCTCCTATCGGCTATTGAATATGTTGATTACATAACAATTTTTGACCAAAAAACACCTTATGGTTTAATTAAAAATTTGCAGCCGGATGTTTTAGTTAAAGGCCAAGATTGGGGCAAAAATCAAGTAGTCGGGCGCAAAATAGCAAAAAAAGTAATTCAGGTCAAATTAGCCAAAGGCTATTCAACTACTAATATAATTAATAAAATTAAAAAGTATGGTTAAAAAAAAATACCTTACTATAATTGATGCAAATTTTAACCGTTGCAAAGAAGGATTAAGAGTCAGTGAGGATATCTTTCGCTTTACAGCTAAAGATGACAAGCTTAGAAAAAAAATAAGAAATCAGCGCCACAAATTGGTAAAAATCATTACACCGGCATTAATTCAAGCCGCGATCATTCAACGTTATTCTAAAAAAGATTTAGGTAAAAAACTCGATTCACTTGAAAACGACAGAGATAATTTATCTGATATTTTATATGCAAATCTACAAAGAGCAAAAGAATCCTTACGAGTTTTAGAAGAATTCTCTAAACTTGTCGATAAAAAAAATACCGCAAAAATTAAAAACCTGCGTTATGCAATCTATGACCTTGAAAAAGAAATTACCCTCAAATGGCCTGCTCTATCTAATACTAGACAAACAGGCCGCAGATAGCCTTGGTATAGATATACTTAACCTCGCTAAAGAACTGGCTGGTTCTGATTTAGATTTAATCCAGCTGAGGGCTAAAAAAATAGATGATTTTGAATTTCTTAAATTAGCCAAAAAACTTTCACCTTTATTTAAAAAAAATAAAAAACTTTTCATTATTAATGACCGCCCTGATCTTGCTTATCTTTCAAGGGCCAGCGGGCTTCACTTAGGTAACTCGGACATACCAATAAAAGATGCAAAAACATTGCTAAAAAAAGGAAAAATTATCGGAAAAACTATCCACTGTTTAAAAGAATTAAAAAACACCGATCAAGCTGCTGTTAACTACCTGGCTTTAGGCCCGTTTTTTAAATCAAAAACTAAAACAAACAATCGGCCCCCCTTAAGAAAAAATGAAATCATTCAAATAACTAAAAAAACTAAAAAAGTATTATTTGCCATCGGTGGAATAAATAGATATAATGTGGGTTCTGTTTTAAGGTATGGTATAAAAAATATAGCTGTTTCATCGGCGATATTATCATCGTCTAATCCAATTTACGAAATAAAGGAAATTAAAAAATGCTTAAAAAAAGCTTCTTAAAAGAACTCGCAAAAAAAGAAAAAGTAAGTTTAACCTTTTTGGAAAAACAACTCCAAACTAAAAAAGCAATAATCCCCTTAAATAACCAAAACCAACTGAGCAAACCTACTGTAATCGGAGAAGGTTTTAAGGTCAAAATCAATACCAACATCGGTACTTCATCAGAAGAGCCTAAAGTATCTCAAGAATTGAAAAAATTAAATACAGCAATAAAATATGGTAGCGATGCGGTAATGGATTTAAGTATTGGGGAAAAACCTTCTCTTTTACGTAAAAAAATTATTGAAAAATCCGCCATCCCTTTAGGCACCGTACCAATCTATGAAGCAGCGGTAAAGGCAGAAAAAAAAGAAGGTACTTTTGAAAAAATGTCATTTGACTGCATTTGGGAAACTTTAAAAAAACAAGCAAAAGAAGGTGTAGATTTTTTTACTATTCATTCAGGAATTTTAAAAAAATCAATAAAATACCTCAAAAAGAATAAACGTACCGGAGGTATTGTCAGCCGAGGCGGGGCTATTTTAGCCCGTTGGATGTTTGTAAATGGAGAAGAAAACCCAGTTTATACAAATTTCGATAAAATCTTAGGCTTAGCAAAAAAATATAATATTTCAATGAGTTTAGGTGATGCCCTGCGGCCAGGAGCTATAGCTGATTCTACTGATAACCTTCAAATATCTGAACTTCATATCTTAGGAGAACTTGTCAAAAAATGCCGGAAAAAAGGGGTTCAGGTGATGGTGGAGGGGCCCGGCCATATCCCGCTTAATGAGATAGAGATGAATGTAAAACTTCAAAAAAAAATATGCCACGGGGCACCTTTTTACGTGTTAGGCCCTTTGCCTACCGATATTGCAGCTGGATATGATCACATAACATCTGCAATTGGAGGAGCAATTGCCGCTTCCTGCGGTGCAGATTTTCTCTGTGTTGTAACTCCAGCTGAGCATCTTCGTCATCCTGACATCAACGATGTAAGAGAAGGTGTAATTGCTTCAAAAATTGCCGCT
Source organism: Candidatus Omnitrophota bacterium (assembly GCA_021735105.1). Taxonomy (GTDB): domain Bacteria; phylum Omnitrophota; class Gorgyraeia; order Duberdicusellales; family 4484-171; genus PXAH01. Next base: position 527 of record JAIPHS010000012.1, on the reverse strand, counting down.
CATTCTGTAGATATCTTAAGGTTCCAAGATGAGTGGGATAAAGATAAACAAATTTCCGAGTATCGAGCTCAAAGAAAATGGCAAAAAACTTTTCCCTTAACCCTTGATGGGCGCAAGGCTAAAAACTACCATAAAGAGATAAAGCCTTCTGATGATATTTGCACTATGTGCGGAAAATTTTGTTCTTTAAAAATCATCGATAAGTGTGACTTGCTAAAATAATTAAGGCGCTTCAATAAAACTGTGATTTTTCAAGCTAAGTGAAGAAAAATCACATAGTTGAATTGATTCTGAGCCTAAGCGAAGAATCTCAGGTGTCACAAAAATTAAGATATTCGCTAAATAATTTCATTTTCAGCGGGCGTGGTTCAATGGCAGAACATTAGCTTCCCAAGCTAGTAACGGCGGTTCGATTCCGCTCGCCCGCTCCATAGTTTAATGGTATTTTGAAGCTATAAAATGCATATGTTAAGTTTTTTTAAATATCATAAAAATGCGGGTAAATCTAAGAAAGTATAAGTAGTAAG
>JAIPHS010000011.1 GCA_021735105.1 Candidatus Omnitrophota bacterium | reverse complement strand
AAAAGCTAAAACCAAAAACGCCTGTTATCTGATCTAAAGCTAACTTATAACCTGCTAATTTTTTATCTTTATCATCACCTATTAATGCTCCATTAGCTTTATTTATTAAATCAAACAATACCGCAAGGCCTCTTGGCATATTAAAATCATCATCCATTACTTTAATAAATTTTTCTTTATACTCTTGATAGCTGCTGCCGGCCCCGGGAGTTAATTCTTTGTTCAAATTTTTCCCAGCTAAATAATTATTTAACTTTTCTTTTAATATTTTAATATGTTCATAAGCTTTTTGCGTTTCTTCCATTTTTTGCCAAGAAAAATCAACCGAAGAAGAATAGTGAGCCTGAAAATAAAAAAGCTTTAAAACATCAGCCGGATACTTCTTTAAAACTTGAGAAATTTTTACAAAATTACCCAGAGATTTAGACATTTTCTGAAAGTTAATTGTCAAAAGGCCGTGATGCAGCCAATAATTAGCAAAACTTTTACCGGATAAGCTTTCAGCTTGAGCTATTTCGTTCTCATGATGAGGAAAAATTAAATCCCTTCCTCCGCCATGGATATCTAAAGTATCAGCATCTAAATATTTCTGGCTCATTACAGAACATTCAATATGCCAACCAGGCCGCCCTTTGCCCCAGGGACTATCCCAACCAGGCTTGGATTTTTTAGTCATTTTCCAAAGAGCAAAATCAAGAGGGTCTCTTTTATTTTCATCTGATTCGATTCGTACCGAGGGCCGTATATCATCTATTTTTTGGCCGGATAATTTTCCGTATTGTTTAAATTTTCTCACCTCAAAGTAAACCCCCGTATCAGTAGCATAGGCATAACCTTTATCAATTAACCGTTTTATATAATCAACCATAGCTTCAATATTTTCAGTAGCTTTTGGCTCAAAAACAACGGGTTTTAACTCTAATCTTTCTAAATCTTTCCTGTATCTTCTTATATATTTATCTGACAAATCCTTCCAGTTAACTTCTAATTTATTTGCCCGATTAATAATTTTATCGTCAATATCTGTGATATTACGAATAAAATTAACTTCATAACCTTTAAACTCTAGATAACGGCGGATAACATCAAAAACACAAAGAGAACGAGCGTGGCCGATATGACAATCGTCATAAACAGTCACCCCGCAACTATACATCTTAACAACTCTTTTTTGGACTGGTTCAAACTTTTGTTTTTCTTTAGTTAATGAATTATAAATTTTTAACATCTTAGGTACCTTTTAACAAAACCGCAGCTAAACAACTTAGTGTGTCAACCCCGCCTAAGGCTTCGGTTTCTTCTTTTGATTTTATCTTTAAATTGATATCCGGTATCTCAAAAATATCTTTCAATGATTCGACAATATCTTTCTTATAAGAGGTTAATTTAGGTTTTTCGACTACTAGAGTAATGTCAATATTTACTATTTCATAGATTCTTTTTATTTTTGCCAAAATGATTTTAGCAATTTTTCTGCTTTCTATACCTTGGCTTTTTTTATCAGAGGGAGGAAAATAGTCTCCAATATCACCTAAGGCAGCCCCGCCGCAGATAGCGTCTGATACCGCATGCAAAACCACATCTCCATCCGATACCGCTTCAAGCCCAAACCCGCAATTTATTTTAAACCCGCCCAAAAGAAGAAAATGCTTCTTATCTGTAAATCTATGCAGGTCATATCCTAAGCCAACTTTATATTTTTCCATATTTTTTTACTGCTCTTGCTAAAATAATATCTTCCCGGTAAGTTAATTTAAAATTTAATGAGTCTCCCTCAACCAACTTTACGGTTTTACCGTTTTTCTCAAAAATTTTAGATGAATCCGTAAAATCATTTCTTTTGTACTTCTTATATAGCGCCTTAATCAAGCCTTTCTTAAACCCTTGCGGGGTTTGGATAGAATAAATATTGCTTCCATCTAAAGTTTTTTTAACCAGCCCGCCTTTTATCTGCTTTAATGTATCTTTTACTTTGATACCCGGAACCACTGCCGAATGCTTTTTTAATTCTTTAATAACTTTTAATACTATTTGTTTTTTAACAAAGGGGCGGGCGCAATCATGGATTAAAACATAATTTAAGCTATTTCTTATTTTAGCTAACCCATTTGCAGCTGATTGCTTCCTTGTTTTAGCCCCTTTTACTAAATCAACTTTTTTCTCAGCTACAAACTTTCTTGCTATTTTAAAATGTTTTTTCTGAAGGACTAATATGATTTGATTAACCTGGCTAACATCTAAAAAAGTTTTAAGGCTGTAGTAAAAAAGAGGCTTACCCGCTAAAAGAATATCTGCTTTAGGCCGGCCTATACGCTTGCCGAAACCAGCACAAACAATTACTACTGCAACTTTCATATTGTTATAATTGATAATTTATAACTGATAATTAAGAATTAAAATCATTTATCAATTACCATTTATCAGTTATCAAATGCTTTTAACCAGCTAATTTAGTAAATATAATCCTGCCGCTTGGGTTCTGCAGCACTGAAGCAACTTCAACATTAACAGTTTTTCCAATTAATTTTTTGCCGCCTTCAACCACCACCATAGTTCCATCTTCTAGATACCCAATTGCCTGATTACGTTCTTTACCTTCTTTAACTAATTTTAAATTAAAGGTATTACCAGCTATAAGTGACGGTTTTAACGCATTGGCAAGATCATTTATATTTAGCACCTTTACCCCTTGGAGCTGAGCAATCCGGTTGAGATTATAATCTGTAGTTAATACTTTAGCGCGATGGTTTTGAGCTAGTTTAATAATTTTTTCATCAACAGTTTTAACTACTGAAATTTCTTCTTCGACCACTTCGGTCTCAACATTAGGTTGTTTTTTTAAATCATGGAGTATCTCTATGGCTCTTTTGCCTTTTTGCCTTTTCATATGATCGGTTGAATCAGATAAAGTATGCATCTCATTTAAAACAAAACGTGGAATAACAAACTTTGCTTCAACAAATCCGGTCTTTACAATATCTAAAATTCTTCCGTCAATTATACTACTGGTATCAACAATAACCTCTTCTTCCCGCAATTCACCTCTTTTAAACTTCACATAAGGAATAACAACATTAAATTCATCTTTTCCTTTTACCCCTAAAGTTAACCCTAAATAAACAAAAACAATCGTAACAAATAGTTTTATATTATCTATGAAATCAATAGAGACCTCTTTTGAAAGAGGAAATTGAGAAAGAGCAAAACCAAATACAGCAGAAAGAAATAACCCGAGTAAAATCCCAAACACTGCGCTGCTTAATCCCTTTAACGATACTTTTCTTCCCAATGTCTCTAAAACCACAACAAAAATACCTACTCCAAAACCTACTCCAGCAAACAATAAAGAACTTTCACCTCCTAAAGAAAAACCTAATACTACAAAAACAAAAACAAAAAATATTCGTAAAAAAACTAAAGCCCACATGATAAACAACCTCCCATTAAAAATGAATATATTTAGCGAATACCTCTATTTTTAAAAAGCTTCTTATAAATCTCCCCTACATTTGAAAAACCAAGAACCTTGTCAGCGAACTTTTTATCAACTTCTTTTTGATTTGCCTCAGGAATATAACAATATTTAAAACTTGCCCGGTCTATCTCTTTTAATCTGGAATTTATATTCCCAACCCGCCTCAACTCTCCTCCCAACCCCACTTCACCGATAAAAACTGTCTCCGGCGGTACTTTTTTCTCTAAAAAACTTGATATAATAGCCACTACAGCCCCCAGATCTGCTGCTGGATCATTTATTCTCAAGCCTCCGGCAACATTTAAAAAAATGTCTTCTCCCGATATTTTCACTTTTAATCTTTTTTCAATTATCGCGACTAATAAAGAAAATCTATTAAAATCAAAACCTAAACTTCTTCTTCTTACCGTTGAAAAAGTTGCCTGGCTAACCAAAGACTGCAACTCAACCAAAATCGGCCTCAGGCCTTCAAGAGGACAAATTACACAACTGCCTGAAGAAGATTCTTTTTTATGGGGTAAGAAAATATCATTAGTTTTTTTGACTTCAGATAAACCGGTTGATGTCATATCAAAAACAGCAATATCGCCGGTTGGCCCGAATCTATTTTTTATTGACCGCAATATTCTGTAATTTGAAAGTATTTCTCCTTCAAAATAGAGCACGCTATCTACCACATGCTCAAGCAGCTTGGGCCCGGCTATTGCTCCTGATTTTGTCACATGCCCCACTATAAATATAACCACGCCTAAAGTTTTTGCTATCTCTGTTAGGTAATCCGCGCAGCTTCTTATCGAAAGAACGCTGCCCCTTGTTCCACCGGCAAAAGAACTAGTCATAACCTGAATAGAATCTACAACTATAAACTTAAATTGTTCCCTTTCGATTGTTTTATAGATATTTTCTACTTTTTCTTCATCACTGATATATAATCGGTCTAAGTTAACTTTTTTAAGGCGCCTGGCTCTAACCCCAATTTGCTGCGGAGACTCTTCAGCGCTTACATACATTGTTTTACCGGATTTAGATAGCCTTGAAGCCACCTCTAACAATAGCGTAGATTTACCCACTCCCGGCTCACCACCGATTAAAATTACCTGGCCGGACACTAATCCACCCCCCAAAATCCTGTCTAATTCAGAAAAATAAGTTTGGTATCTTTGTTCTGTTAAACCGCCAACGTCTTTAAGCAAACAGGGTGCTGCCTTAACTTTGCTTTTTGGTTGATTTGACAGGGGTTTGATATCCTTTTGCCGGAAAGTTTCCCAACCACTACAGTTAGGGCACTTGCCCATCCATTTCACTGATTGATATCCACATTCTGTACAAATATACATAACTTATCCTTTTTCCTGGAACTCCAAACAAATTCAAATCACAAATGCCAAATGACAAATTAATTCCAAATGTCAAATATCAAAATAATATTGTCTTGTATTTGAATTTTGTAATTTGTTATTGATTTGGCATTTGAATTTTGTCATTTGTCATTTATCTTTGGGTTTATGCAATAACTTCCAAGGATTTTTCTTTATGTCTGAGATAAACTCTTCTGTTTCTTGATAGAGCGAGTCATCATAAAACAATCTTCCAATAGTGCCTCTCTTATTTCTTACATCCTTGATTAATCCTTTTGCCTCCAAAGTAATATCTTCTAAATTTCTAACAGTGTTTTCCAAAGATTCTTTAATCTCGCCTTCTTTAATAAAAGCTCTTAACTCACTCATAGTTTTACTAAAACTAGAAAACAACTTAAACAAAGGCACAGGAGATATGCCTTCAACAGTTTCTCTTTCTTTTATATATTCAGAAAATTTATCCGGCGGTGTAATCTCGAGATATTTTTCTCCAAACAAACTTAAACTATTTATAAAAAAATAAGACCCTTGCGGTATCTTTATTTCTCTTTGAATATTAACTTTTACTTGAGTATGAGGCTTATCCTTGCCATTTTTAACTATAACCTCCTGGACTTCTCCTACATCTACGCCGCAAAAACGCACCGGAGACGCCCTCTTCATTCCTTCAGCAAAATCAAAAACAACTTTTATTTTATAACCGGGCCTAAATAAACTAAAATCTTTAATTGAAACCAAAGCTATAAATAGTAACGACAATCCTGCTAGAAAAAAAATACCCATTTTTATATAAGAAAGCCTTTTTTTAATTTCCCATGCATTTTTACTCACCTATCCCCTCCCTTTATGTAATCCACAATACTCTGTCTTATATCAAAAATATAAAAATCTTTAGACTTTGGACTTTGGACTTTGGACTTAACATTATACTTCCATCTCCTTTATCGGGCCCCCGGAGGCTCCTTGGATAAATTGGAGAAGGCGTTTATCTTTTGTATGTTTTACATCTTCTTTTTTTCCTTCAAAAATAATTTTACCTCCCAATAAAAAAGCAATACGGTCTGCTATCTTTAGGCCGGTTTCTAAATCATGAGTTACCACCAATGAGGTAGCAGAAAGGCGATTATGTAAATCTTTTATCAAAGAAACAATTTTATCTACCGCAATAGGATCAATCCCGGTTGTAGGTTCATCATAGATAATAATCTTAGGATTATAAATAATCGCTCTGGCAATAGCGACCCTCTTTTGCATCCCTCCACTTAATTCATAAGGGTACATATCTTCTATATCAGCTAAACCTACCAAAGCAAGAGTTTGGCTGACTTTTTTATGCATTTCTTTTTTGCTCATTTTGGTGTGTTGTTTTAAAAAGAAACTTACGTTTTCCCAAACCGTTAAAAAATCAAAAAGCGCGCTATTTTGAAATACCAACCCAAACTTAAGCCTGATTTCTTCTAGCTCATTTTTAGCCAATTGAGCAATCTCCTCTCCATCAATAGAAATCATTCCTGAATCAGGTCTAAGAAGCCCTAAAATAGTCTTAAGCAAAACAGTCTTTCCAGCTCCACTTCTTCCGATAAGAAGAAAAGTTTCTCCCTGGCCTATATTTAAGTTTACCCCATTGAGAACGCAATTTTGCCCAAAAGATCTTTGAACATTATTTAATTTAATCATTTCTTTGCTCATATAAAATAAAAAAATGCTGTTAACATACAATCAAAAATAATAATTAAGATAAAAGAACGTACTACCGAACGCGTTACAACTTTAGACACATCTATTGAAGAAAAAGGCCTAAACCCTTCAAAACAACAGACAAAAGCAATAATACTTCCAAAAAATAAACTTTTTACCAAACCGCCTACAATATCAATCAAACCTAAAGATTCAATGGTCATTCTCATATACAAACCAAAAGGCATGGAGAACTTTAAAGAACCAACTAAATATCCTCCAAAAATTCCCAGTAAATCCGCATAAATAACTAAAACCGGAAGGCAAACTACCAAAGCAATAAATTTGGGGACAACTAAATAATCGATAGGTTCAACCCCAAAAACTTCTAAGGCATCAACTTGTTCACTAATTTTCATCGAACCAATACCAGCTGTAATAGAAGCCCCGCTTCGTGCCGCAACAATCAAAGCTGCGATTACCGGCCCAAGCTCTCTAACCAATGATAAAGCCACCAAAGAAGCAAGGTGAATTTCTGATTTAAACTGTTGAAGCTGATAGGCGGTTTGGAATGCAATAATCATCCCGATGAAAAAAGCAATCAAGGAAACTAAAAAGAAACTATCAATTCCTACAAAAATTATTTCTCTTCTTAAAGATTTAAGGTCTCTTTTTTTTGTAAACAACCAATAAAATATATCTTTAATGAAATAAATAATATTTCCGACGTAACAAAAGAAATCTTCAATTTGTTTTAAAAAAAACATTTTTAAAATTCCGTTTTTCTTTCAACACCTAAAATCGTTTCTTTTTCTTCCATCCTCAGTTTTAAAAAATTATCATTTTCTAAGCTATACCTAAGTTCTGTACCTGTTTCTTGCTGCTGCTCAGTATCTATCTCAATATTAAACTTATCATCTATTTGTTTTTTTAAGCCGACTTCATTTTGAACCCCAAAAATTTGCCATCCATCAACAAATAATTTCTGAGACACAAATTGCACACCGGGAAAAAAATTATTCGAATCTCTTATGTCCAGGTCTCCTTTTAATTCAAAAACACTACCTTTATAGAGAAGAACTTCAGCATCAGTAACATTAAATACAGGCGGTGTTCCTAAAAAACTACAGCGGAGCTTTTTAAAAGGGATACCTTCATATACGCCTTCAAAAATTACAAAACTACCGCTTACTAAAAAACTCTCAAAATTACCCCAAACTTTAGTTTTTAAATTTATATCTCCTTTTAGATGCTCTGTTTTTTCTTGCCAGTTTCCGGAAAAATTAAAAAGAATTTTTTCCTTATTTAAGTCAATAGTTCCCGCGCCGGTAAAATTAGGAGATTTGATTTTATCGATAAATAAAATATCACCTCTTTTGATTATTTGTACCTCACAACTCTCTATCCTTTTATCCCCTGCCTTTAAATTTTTGCCGTAAAGGAAAAATAGAGTTTCTTTGTTTTTTTTATCAACCTTATAACTAATATCGCCGGATATTTTATAACCACTCAGGTTTAAATCGGCGATTTTAACTATCTTTTCTTCTAAATTAACTTCAATATAATTAGGATATACCTTATTTTCTCCAAAAAGGTAAAGAAAAAAAAACAATAAAAAAAGGACTAAAAAATTCTTCATTCAAACTTCAATGATTCTCCTTTTTTTAACGCCTTTATAATAACCGGCTTTTCTTTTGCCCTTTTTATCCGCTCTAAAAACCTGCCTCTAATTATATCTTCTGATAAAGGATCCTCTAAAAACCTTTGAATAACTCTTTTTAAAGGCCGTGCTCCATAGCTGGGATCAAAACCTTTTTTTATAAAAAGTTCTCTGGCCCCGGGATTAAGCTTTACAATAAAACCCTGCTCGCGGAGGCGCTCATTTACATAACTAATTTCAATTTCAACTATTTTTTCTAAAGATTTTTTATCCAAAGGCCTAAACACGGTAGTCTCATCTAGCCGATTTACAAACTCTGGTTTAAAATTCCTTTTAACCTCTCCTAATAAAGCAGATTTCATCTCTTGATAGTCTATATCTTTATGTTTAGCTTTAAAACCCAATGATCCTTTTTGCCGGATAATATCTGCTCCTACATTAGAAGTCATAATTAAAATCACATTCCTAAAATCAACTGAACGCCCATAACTGTCAGTAAGGCGCCCCTCTTCTAAAATTTGAAGTAAAAGATTATATACATCAGGATGAGCTTTTTCTATCTCATCTAGCAGAACTACCGAATACGGCCTGCGCCTTACTCTTTCGGTTAACTGCCCCCCTTCTTCATAACCTACATAACCTGGAGGAGCTCCCACTAATCTCGAAACATTAAATTTCTCCATATACTCACTCATATCCAACTGAATTAAAGCCTCTTCATTGCCAAACATAAACTCCGTTAACGCCCTGGCTAAAAGAGTCTTTCCTACACCCGTTGGCCCCAAAAAAAGAAAAGAACCGATGGGGCGGCGTGGTTCTTTAACTCCAGCCCGGGCTCTTCTTACAGCTCGAGAGATTGCCCTAATTGCTTCTTGCTGGCCGATAACTTTCTTTGCTAAGCTATCTTCCATCTTAAGCAATTTCTCTGATTCTTTCTGCTCTAATCTATAAGTGGGTACTCCCGTTACCTGTGAAACTAATCGGGCGATATCTTCTGTTTTTACCTCAGGTGAAATTTTATCCCTTTTTTTGCTCCACTCTTTTCTTCCATTTTCAAGTTCAAAACGGAATTTCTTTTCTTCATCACGTAATTTAGCTGCCTGCTCAAAATCCTGTTGCCTGATAAAAGCTTCCTTTTCTCTTACTATTTCAGAAATCTTTTCTTCTAAATTTTTTACTCCATCAGGTGCCGTAAGTATCGCCAGCCTGGATCGGGCTCCAGCTTCATCAATCAAATCAATAGCTTTATCCGGTAAAAATCTTCCTGAGATGTAACGGTCTGAAAATTTAGCAGCTGCTTGGAGAGATTCATCAGTAAACTTTACCCGGTGGTGTGCTTCATATCTATCACGTAGGCCTTTTAAAATTTGAATAGTTTCTGAAACAGTGTTTGGTTCAACAAAAATCATCTGAAACCGCCTTTCTAGGGCTGCATCTTTTTCAATATGTTTTCGGTATTCATCAAGAGTTGTTGCCCCGATACATTGGATCTCTCCACGCGATAAGGCTGGCTTTAAAATATTTGATGCATCAATTGCACCTTCGGCGGCACCGGCTCCAACTAAGGTATGAAGTTCATCAATAAAAATAATCACATCCTTAGCGCGTTTAATTTCTTCCATAACTGCTTTTATTCTTTCCTCAAATTGGCCTCTATACTTAGTACCGGCAATCATTAAAGCTAAATCAAGCACAATTATTCTTTTATTACGTAAAATTTCAGGAACAGCCCCTTTAACTACATCTTGAGCAAGGCCTTCGACTATTGCCGTTTTACCTACTCCAGCCTCTCCCAACAAAACAGGATTATTTTTAGTCCGGCGCGACAAAACCTGGATAACTCTCTCAATCTCAGCATTCCGCCCAATAACCGGATCAAGTTCACCTTCTTTTTGTAATTTGGTAAGATCGCGTCCAAAAGAATCCAAGGCCGGTGTTTTTGAAGAATTTCTCTTTGTACGCATCTGAGCTGAATTTGAAGAACCCCCTAGGAGAGCAGAAATTTCATTCCTTGCTTTTTTAATATCTACTCCTAAAGAAAAAAGAACTTGAGAAGCAATTCCTTCTTCTTCTCTAAGTAATCCTAATAAGATATGTTCTGTTCCAATATAGTTATGCCCAAGGCTGCGCGCCTCTTCGGTAGCAAGCTCTAGAGCTTTCTTCGCCCTGGGAGTAAAAGGAATATCTCCTAAAACTGAAGCTGCAGCTCCTGGTGACATTAACTTTTCTATTTCAGCCCGCAGACGCCCCAGATCCATGCCAATATTTTGCAAGACAGCGCAAGCAACACCCTCGCCTTCTCGGATTAAACCTAAAAGTATATGCTCTGTACCAATATAATCATGATTAAATCTCCTTGCTTCTTCTTTGGCCAAAACCAGTACTTTTCTAGCTCTTTCAGTAAACCGATTAAACATCTTACCTCCTCATTGAAAATGCGATTATTTAGAGAATACCTTTATAGAGTGTATTTAACCCCATTTTTTTTAGTTAATTTATGAAACTCTTTCATTATTTTTTCGGTAACTTTGCCCGGCTTCCCATTTCCAATCTTTCTTCCATCAACTTTAACTACCGGTACAATCTCTGCAGCAGTTCCAGTCAAAAATGATTCATCACTAATATAAAATTCATGCCTGCTCAATACATGTTCATGGGCGGGAATTTTCAACTTCTTGGCAATATCTAACACTGTATCTCTAGTGATTCCCCGTAAAGTACCCATGCATTGAGGCGGAGTATATAACTCTCCTTTTTTTACCACAAAAATATTTTCACCTGTACATTCAGCAACATAACCCAAATGATCCAGCATCAATCCTTCCTGATGCCCGGAATTTATTGCTTCTATTTTTGCTAAAACATTATTTAAATAATTTAAAGATTTTATTTGCGGATTTACCGCTTCAAGTAAATTTCTTACCGTAGGAACAGTTATTATCTCCATTCCTTCTTTGTAAAGTTTATTGGGAAAAAGTGAAATTTTATCGGCGATAATAACTAAAGTATGATTCCCCTTGCATTTTCTTGGATCAAGGCCAAGGTCCCCTTCTCCCCGCGACAAAATAACTCTAATATAAGCATCTTTCAATTTATTTGCCTTAATAGTTTTAATTATTGCTTTCTCCATTTGTTTTTTAGTAAAAGGAAACTGCAGCATTATTGAATGAGCCGATTCATAAAGACGGTCTAGATGTTCTTTTAGTTTAAAAATTAATTGATTATAGGCTCGAATTCCTTCAAATACGCCGTCTCCATATAAATACCCGTGATCAAATACAGAAATTTTAGCATCTTTTTTATCTACCAACTTGCCATTTAAATATACTTTCATCTTACCTCCTTTAACCTTCCTGCCTCAATAAACATCATCTGTTTAGCATTTTCTGCTAATTGAAGATTATGAGTTACTAAAATAATAGTTGTCTCATCTTCTTTGTTGATTTTTTTTAACAAAATCTTTATTTTTTCTTGAGAATCCTGATCCAGGTTACCCGTTGGTTCATCGCAAAGAAGAAGATCAGGTTTATTCATCAAAGCTCTGGCAACAGCGACTTTTTGTTTCTGCCCTCCGCTTAATTGAGAAGGGTAAAAATTACTTCTTTCTGTCAACTCAAAGTATTCTAACAATTTATGAGCTCTTTGAAAAGAATATTTTTTCTTAGGCCTAAAACCGGCTAAAGCTATATTTTCTAAAACATTAAGCTCTTCGATTAAATAATAAAATTGAAAAACAAAACCAACATTTTTGTTGCGCCAATTAGCGACATGAACTTCTCTCTGCTTGTAAATGTTTTTATTTTTATATAAAACTTCACCTTTATCCGGAGCTAAAATTCCTCCTATACAATGCAGGAGAGTAGATTTACCTGCAGCAGAGGGCCCAACAATCGACAAAAAATCACCCTTTTCTATCGAAAGATTTATTGCTTCAATAGCTTTAACTTCATGGTTATGATTTTTATATAATTTAGTTAAATTTTTTACCTCGACCAATTTACTCATAACGTAATGCCTCAGTAGGACAAAGCCGGCAAGCTCGCAGTGCAGGCAAAATACTTGATAAAAAAGAAATAGCTGCCGCCGCCGCCCCAATAATAACAACTTCTCCTAAATTTACGGTTACCGGTAAGTATTCAGTAAAAAATACTTCTTGGGGTAACTTGATTACAGGATACTTCTCTAGGATATGACAAACTCCCAAACCCAGCCCTACTCCCGCTGATGAACCAATCACCCCCAGGATTAGGCCCTGTAAAGTAAATATTGATAAAATTCTCCGGCTGGTAAATCCTATTGATTTAAGAACTCCTATGTCTTTTGTTTTCTCAACCACCTTTACCGTTATGGTTGCAAAAATATTAAAAGAAGCAATTATGATAATTAAAGCTAAAATTATAAATAAAGCCATTTTTTCCAACCTAAGGGTAGCAAACAACTCTTGATTTGTGCTAATCCAGGTCGAAACTATTATCTGAGAATTGCTTTTTGATATTTCTTTAGCTAACTCATCAGCAGCATAAGGCTTATTAAGACGTAAGCCTAAAAAAAGATGATAGTTAGATGAAAGGCTCTTCACCCTTTCTAAATCAGCGATTAAATAATAATTATCTACATCATAAAGGCCTGTTTCAAAATAACCTCTAATTTTTTCTTTTTCTAAAGAAAGCTTCTTCTTTAAGGGATAAAATTCAATTGAATCATCTAAATAAAATCTTCGCTGCAGGCCTTTGCCCACAAAAAAACCTGAGTCCCTGAATTCTTGTTTTATATACTTTGAAAAAAAATGTTCCTGAGAAAGCTTATCTAGGTCAAAACCCCTTACCACCAAAGGAATGATTGTATCATCAACTTTTGCAAAAACTTGTGTTCTGGCTGATAAAGAAGCATCTTCGACTTCTTCTTTTTTCTCCATCTCTTTTTGTAAATCAAAAAGTTTTTCCTTATCTGCTGAGTCTAAAACAATATGATACTTAAATTTCATTATCCTCTGAATCAATGAACCGTCTATCCCGTTTACAATCGATACTGCTACAATCACCGTAGCCGCACCCAAAACAATTCCGGCAACCGACATTAGCCCGATAAAAGATAGATGGCGAGCCTGGCCTCGGAAAAGATAACGAAAGGCAAGAAAAATTTCTGTTAACATTTTTTTTCTTCTTCTTGATCTTTTGACTTTAAAAGGGGGAACAGGATTACATCCCGAATAGAAGGTTGATTAAGAAGAATCATCACTAATCTATCTATTCCAATACCCAAACCAGTTGCCGGCGGCATACCATGCTCAAGGCTTTTTATAAAATCTTGATCTAACTTTCCGGTTAAATCCCTATCTTCCTGCTGCTGGATAAATCTCTCTTTCTGTTCAACCGGATCGTTTAACTCTGAATAAGCATTAGCAACTTCAATACCGGCAATAAATAACTCAAATCTTTCAACCAGATTTGGGTTATCTTGGCTTTGCTTTGCCAGCGGTGAAGTCCAGGTAAAAAAATCAGTGATAAAAGCTGGTTTATCTTGCGGATAATTCTTCTCAATCAACTCCTCGCACAATTTAAGTATTTGAGTCCGGGATAATCCCTCTTTTAATTGAATTTTTTTACTAATCTTTTTTACAACTTCTTCTTTACTATCTTCCGGATCAATTCCAAACTCTTTTTTAAAAAGATTCGCTAAAGAAATTCTCTGCCAAGGAGCCGAAAAATCTATTTTTTTACCTTGATACTCAAACACCAGGCCGCCGCAAAACTTCTCGGCTAAATAAGTAAATAAATTTTCACAAACTTTCATCATAAATTGATAATCAAAATATGCCGCGTAAGCTTCCAGCATAGTAAATTCGGGATTATGGCGCCTTGATAAACCTTCATTCCTGAAACTTCTGTTTATCTCAAAAACTTTATCAAATCCCCCCACCAAAAGTCTTTTTAAATACAATTCGGGCGCAATTCTAAGATATACTTTATTTGCTGTGGCATTGTGAAAAGTTTCAAAAGGAGATCCAGCCGCGCCGCCGGGTATGTGATGAAGCATTGGAGTTTCCACCTCTATAAACGAAAGATCTTTGAAAAAATTTCTGATTAAAGAAACTACCTCTGTCCTTTTGATAAAAACATCACGAGCCGCATTATTTGAAATTAAATCAAGATAACGCTGCCGGTATCTTGTTTCAACATCTTTTAGGCCATGCCACTTCTCAGGTAACGGGCGGTAAGCTTTTGCTAGTAATTTAATCTTATCGGCTGCAATGGTAATCTCTTTGGTCCGAGTAATAAAAAGTTTGCCCTCTACGCCGATAATATCGCCTATATCTAAACTTTTAAATAGGTCAAACTCTTTGCCAAGGTTGTTCGAGCGGGCATAAATTTGAATTTTTCCGCTAAAATCAGCCAAATGAGCAAAACCGGATTTCCCATGCTCTCTTTTTGAAATTACTCTTCCTGCCAAAGAAACCTTTTTTTCTTCCTCGTATTGATCAACTATATCTTTGATAGCCAAAGGCTTAGGAAAGCTTGTCTCGCAAAAAGGATTTCCGAATTTCTCTTTATTTTTATTGAACTCTTCTTTTTCCATGACTTGCTGATTATATAAAATATATGGGTAACTGTCAACAACAACCGACCCTCACAAACCTTACTTGCACACCAAATCTCAAAGAGGGGACGTTTCCCTCGTTTATAAGGCCTTAATTATAAATAACTTATGACTTAAGCTTTTCCGCTTTTATTTTTCCCTCCGGTTGAATTACTATCTTAATATTTTTTAAAAATAAACTATTGTTTTTATGTTCAAATTTACCACTTAATTTTTTTATGTTAAGATCTACAATTTTATCTGTTTTATTTTCTATTACAACCAAACCTGACAACTTTGCATCTTTTAATTTAACTTTCCCCTTAATAGTTAAAGATCTTAAATCAATAGTTGAAGCATGTCCAAAAGCCTTAATGCAATTTTCTAAATCCTGGTAAAAAGGATCTAACTCAAAACCAGGAAAATTACCCGGCTTTAAATTTTCTAATTTAAAATTATCAGCATCAAGCTTAAAATGGTCAGAATAAGCATAAAACCAAAAATCCCAAGCGTATTTAATCGGGGTAAAAAATTTTGTCCGATTTTGTTTATCTACATTTACTATGGCTAAAAAATCATCAATATTATGTTTTTTGATTAATTCAGATACTTTTTCATCTTTAGCCGTCTTAACAAAACCAACTAAATTTAGAAGAGTTGAAGCTAAAGCCCCTTCTAGCTGGATATAAACTTTATCATCTTGAAGCTTTTCATTTTTAATTAAATCCGGACTAATAATTTTAGAAAATTTCTTTAGGCCAACCAACTCATACAAATCTTTTAAAAAAGGTGACAGCACCGAATAATTTATCAAAGCAATATTAGTATTAAAATATTGCTTATCTATTTTTCCGTATATAGATTCATCAGCTCTTTTTATTCCAATCTTTTTAAATAACTCTTCTTGGCCTGAATTTTTGGCCTGAACTAATTCTAAAATTTGAGGCCGTTCCCCTTCTTTATTTAATTCTAAACCAATTTGGCCTCCTTTTTGATCAATTGGAGTTTTAGTCGAAGTAACCATAACTATTGGAATTCTATTCTTTATCATGAAACCAATAATTTTTTGATCGGGAAAATTATTAGGGCCGTCTCCATTATAAATCGCTCGAATTAAATTTTGAGAAGAAGATAACTTAACTTGTGCAGCCTCACCTAATAACATAAAGCCAAGCTGCCCATGTCCACCAGGTGCAACTCTTTTGATGCTTAGCTGGTTAGTTTCTTTATCTATAGTAGGCAATGACGCCTGAATAATCATTTTATCAGCTAAATATATTTTCTTATTCTTTGCGATTAATTTGCGGTAAGTTATCTTTTTGTTTTGCTTGCCGCTTTTTACTCTATCCCAAAAATTAATAGTCCCATCCAAAAATTCATTAATTGAATCAATACTTTCTTCATTAACTAATTCCTGAATAATGATTTTATTATAAAAAGAAGCTGCCTGAATAGCTTGTAGGTATTTAATCTCTGTAACATTTATTTTTTCATTA